>NZ_JADPKQ010000073.1:0-167398 GCF_023074015.1 Bradyrhizobium sp. 142 | reverse complement strand
TGCCCTGGGAATGGAAGCTCCTGCGCCGAGCCGACAAGCCCGCCGATCAGCAGGCTGCCTGACCTTCTCGCAACGCCATCATAGAGCTCGCCGTGCCCGCGCGCATGCGTCAATCAGGCGGTCTTCGTCGTATGCGTACTGTCTACCTCAGGAACGTAACCGATGCAGCCGCAGTCTCGATACCGGCAGCGCCCTCGCAGTCGGGCTATTCCCCAATGATGATCTGAGCCGGAGTGTTGGCAGTTCTTGCAGAGTGGCATGGGAGAGCGAATCGCTAACGTATGATCGCGGTCACTTCTTTCTTTATTCGTTCATTGTCGTCATGCTCATTTCCGCAACCAGAGCAAATACACTTTCCCATGACGAGCTTGTTAATTGGTAATCGACAAGTGCATGCAGGATCACTGTCGTTATGTGGTTGCGTGCATGCGGGGAACCATGCGCGGTGACGGCTCTATTTGATATTCGCGGTCTCTGCATTTCCCCCGCTGGCACGCAACTGAAATCTAAAAAGACAGATGAAATGAAGTGATGCGGGTCAGTCGTATGCCGCCTTGAGCCGTTCCATACGACGCCTAAGCTCGCTAGTTCCGGAACACTTCTTTCCATTAGTAGCGGCGTGTTTATCGTGACGCTTAATCGAAACTGTCCATCCTGGGATGGTCAGCTCGACAATCGCACTCCGGTAAACTTAAATCCGTACCGCTTTGTGGAACCGCTTTCTCATCTGCATACATTGTCTCACAAGCATGCTTGCTTGCAAGCAAGCTATCGGACACGACGATATTCAGCGTGTTCCGTCAAGTCTACGCCTTCCGAGCTCGGCCTCTGCCGCCCGTTTTTCCTGCGAGCGATGCAATGTGTTTGCGGCGTTCGGGAGAGAGTTTCGTAGCACGCGCTTTTGCTGCTGCCGAGGCGATCTGTTTACGGCGTTCGGCGGAAAGTTTGAGTGAGCGCATATTCCCGCCCATTCTTGCAAATTCTGTAATCGAAAGTGGCCTCTTCACACCGTAATCATATCATGCCCCCATATTCTTATAGGAAGAGCCGTAGCAAAGACGAACCAAGGAACACAATGAGTTCGCCTCCCTGTAACGATGTGCGCCCGCTACACGGGAGACAGCGAAAGAATGAATGGCACTACGGAAGCTGCGGTAAGGAGTAAGAGCGTCGAGAATAATCGGGACGCGGAAGGCCGTTTTTCGCGCGTTCGATTTGGTGCTGAACCAGGCGGCCGAAACGGCAAGCAAGTGAGCCATATTTTAGGAGAGCGCTGGAGTGCTGCGTGACCGTAGATGCGTGAGTGGTTTGTTCGGTGTATTCGGCGCGGCTCACTAAGGTATTAGATAGCAGCAGGCTCGAAGGGCCGACGCATAACGTGACGCCCGTGAGCTATCGGACGCGAGCGCCAGCTCGTGTACGACTAGCTCCTACGGGTGTTCGTTATGCGAGTAGGTACAGACGCCCTTGGGGTTATCGGACAGCTCTGCTGTACGATAGGCCCTTGGGCGACCGCTGATCGGAGCGGCAGATCATGATCAACGTAATCGGCATGGCCGAACAGCGCATGCTGAAAGAAAAAAGAAACAACAACCAACCAACAGGTACTACGTCAGGTTGGAAATGCTGCAAAGTTGGCGGACCCAAGGCACTATGAACACTCAGGAATTTGTTCAACACCCCTGGATCGTGGGCATGGACACGGTATCAAAGGGTATGTGAAGGGGTGTATGCGGGGGCTAAACCAGTCTTCCATTCGGGTGCGGATCTGAACTCGAAAGCGCGCTTTGGCGGGCTTTTCCGACGCGAGGTACCCGTCTCTTTCATGGCGCATCAGATGCGGCTCATCATTTATTACGATATCGCGGGCGAACCCCCTCAGTTGCTCACATCCAAAATCGCGCCTAATCTACTAATCGGGCGGGAATACTCACATTTGAAACATGCCGAACATCCTGCGCCGAAGGTGATTGGAATACTAAAATGGGCAACATCTCAGCAGGAACGGCAACCGTGATAGGTGCCCTCATTGCTGCGATATCGGCTCTTCTCGGGTTATTTATCGGTCAATATCTTACGAGATGGCGGGAGGACCGAACGAAGCGCATTCAACTAACTATAGAGCACGCGGAAAAACAACTGAGCGAGTTTTATTCCCCGCTATTGGCGCTCGTTGAACAGCTTGACACGATTGCGGATGCGTCAGGCGAAATAGAAAAAGCAGATATCGAGGATAGACCAAACATCGATAGAATTATGTGGGAAGACATGTATTCCCCCGTACACGAGGAAATACTTTCAATATTGAAGACGAAGATACACCTCATCGATGGGTTTGATATTAAAAGTAGCTTCACGGAGTATTTTCGCCACTATGCGTCTCAAAAGATTTATTGGCAGCTACTTGCTAAGGATCATCCCGTCCAGGAGATGAAGATCGTTGCTTATCCCGAAGCGTTTTATTGGGATATACGGAATGGACTATCCATTGTTAGCAAGAGATATGAAAATAGCCTTCAAGAACTGCGGAATCGCTTTTTGAGAATTGAGCGCCCTATACCGTCGGATGGCCCGAACAGAAGCTCGTCGAGAAGCGGGGCCTAAGATCAGCGATAGCCACTCACACCTTCGCGCACTCTCACCTCCTTGGCTTCGACCTGAGCGAACGCAGCCCGGCGCCAAATTCATGTTTCGCTCGAATAGTGTTTTTTGGCAAACGCCATATATGCACCGACGGCGACGCAGCAAAGTCCGAGAACGAGCGCGAGAGTTTGTCGATCCATTCAATTGAGAAGTTTTTCTGTCTTGCGATCGAATTTGATGCTGGGATTGTGCTGACGAAGAATGCTCAGGTTCTCTTTTATCGTACGCATCCGGCCAGCACCCCAGGTAGGTGGGATTCTTCGCTGGCGTCACCTCTTCTTTCCAAGGAGATCCTTCAAGGTCGCATTGTCCCGCGTGGCATCTGCGAGAAGCCGCTTCAGCGCAATTTGTAAAGGTCATTCACACAACTCTAGCAGTTCCTTTTCTCTAGTTAGAAGGTCTGACATTATTCTCAGCCTGTTCTTGGTGTGGTCCACAATCAGGACCGGTCCAGCTGCCCATTGGAAACCTGGCCACCCCCTGTACCACCCTCGCACCCATTCCGGCGGGAGATCATTCGCTTTGTCGTTTGACGGTGCTGTCAACCTTTTGTAATGCGCCTGAAATGCTTGGATTCGATCATGCCGCTTGGCGACGTCCTCGAAGACCGCGAGAGCCTGATCGTAAAGCACAGCATATCTATCAAAATAGGAACCGGCCAAATTAATAAGCGAAAAACGATCGTCAGGCTTGAGGTCACCGAGGCCGAATCGATGGATTTCCTCTATTTGGTAGGAATGCCATCTAGTACCGAGACCATGAAGTTTATTTAGCCGAAGAGCGAACTCTCGATTGTAATCCTGTCTTGCGTCAGGATCGCGAAGTTTCTGCGACCCATGCTCATGCTCCATTTGGATCCGTTTGAATTCGTCAAAATCCTTCTCTGATGCAGGCAGAAAATTTAGAATGTAAAGAGTGGCCCCGAGAAATCCGTCAACAGAAGGGATAAACTCTCTGTTCGCACAGTTGGCCAAGCTGAGCTGGTTAAATCGCTTTATCAGTGTCCCAACTTCTGTAGCGTGATCAGGGAAGGCATCGGTTCTCTCGAGTTCATTTGCACGTGCTTTGACGCGCCTCAAGGTATCGACTGTCTTATTTACGGACGCCTTTTCCTTTGGAGGCGGCGCTTGTTTTCCAACGATTCGTTTCGCCGTATGCCAGCGCTCAATCAACTCGGGCGGCGGGTCCTTTCCTGTTATGAGCTTAAAAATACGCTCGGGAATCCCAACTTCTAATCCTTTCCTAATACGAATTTCTACTAGACCTTGAGTGTCCGGCAAACATCCGACACGATCTGCAATTTCCTGACCAATCTCCAGCCGACACTCTGGGTGTGTCATCACAACAATACTGTCGACGTAAACCTTTTCGCGCAGCGACGGATCACGATATGTGAGCCAGCCCTTCAGTTTCTGGGCACATTCCTCTGCCTGTTCTAACGGATTCGCTTCGGAGTCAGGAATCCCCTCCCACGAACCTATGCCGTGACACCTGATCTCACCTTGATGGTTCTTTAGCTCGATAACGATCATTCCTTTTGGTCCGAGCAGGCACGCGTCAATTTCTCTGGGCACGACGGTTCGTGGAACATTGGTTAGGAGTGCCCACTCGTCTTCAAACAGGTGCTCGCTCAGTGTCCTGATGGCATCAACTTCATTGGGTTTTGGCATCCCACAAGATATATGAATGGCCATGAAGTCACCTTCCTTGAAAGGGCAGTTCTGCCGAGAAGTTCGTCTGCGGTCGCAACAACTAGCTAACCCTCATACGTGCGCCCAGACTGTACGTTTTATGCAAGGAAAGACCCCCGACATTCATCGAGGGTCATGAGGCTCATTTGAACAACGCGTTGAATTCAGCCTCAGCTAGTTTAAGTACCTTCCTGCCGAGCGCTTTCAACGTCGGCTTGTGGAATGTGTCGACCTCATATGTGCCGATGCCGTGGGCACGGAAAATTGCTTGGATTGCCCAAGACACCTCTAGAGAGATGTCAGCTGCAATCTCTTTGAGGTGAGTTTCTGAAAAAGTTGGTTGGCACGACATTCAACCTCCCGCTCGATAACAGCCTCCGAACGTCGGAAGCTGTTATTCGAGCGCGAGATCTTGCCTGCGAATAGTATACCACACATGAGCGTTCTGTCGAATTCAGCGTGCATCGACGAAGCGGTCAAAGAGGGCGCATCGGAGATTCATGGGCAGGGACATTTCCACGCGCCATCGCATGGTGGTCATATAGTGTGCCATACCACGGATCGATCCGAGTTCGAAAACAGTGAAAACGCTAATTTTTGGAGAGTATTTCTGCAATGATCGGAAGGTATTTTTTGACCTGCTCCCGGTCGCTCTCTTTTTCCTTCTCAGACAATTCGCGGTAGGGCGTTTCCAGTTGTCGCTCCCACTGTTGCACAAGCTCGGATGGTATCAGAAGCGTCCCATTCGGCTGCTTAACCGCTTTGCTGTGCATGTATCGTTGCCAGTGCGACCACCGCTCGTGTTCGATCTCCGCCAGGCGCTCGATCAGCCCATCGAGGAGCTTCACCGCTTCCTCGGATCTCATAGCAGGCCAGAGTCCACGAGACGGCGATAGTGCTCTCCAAGCGCGGTCAGTTTCATCGTCTTGCTCTCGATCGCCGCGTGATACGGGTGTGGTGCTCCGACAGGCACTGCCAGATTCACACGATTGTACTTCTGCAAGATGGTGAAAATTGGTGTCTTCAGCGGGTCCGCACCTGGATGTTCCGGTTCGTAACCGGGATCGAGTTGAAATTCGTGACCGGGCTGAGGGAAAAACTCAGCGATGCGGCGCAGGTCGGCCAAAGGCAGGGGCGGCTGCACTTTCCGGAGGGACACGAACGTTTTTACATTGGTCTTGAAAACAGGGCGTTGGCTCCAACTACCGAGAGACTGATCGACATGCGCGTACACACTTCCCGGTGTGACCTCGCCTACCAAGTTCGCAGCAGCCCCGCCGAGCGCATCAACCAGAAGGCCCGTGAACAAACCGCCGCCATTCTTCTCGGCCGCATACTGCCCCTTCGTCGAGGCCGCGAGGATCGTCATGCCCTCAGCTATTTCCGAGATTTGCTTATTCGTGTGGCTGTCACCGAGTGCACCACTGTGACAACTATCGAGAATGACGATTTTGTTTCTTGCCGGGCTGTCGTTCGCGAGCGACATGATGTCCGACAGCGGGAGGCCGTCGTCGCCGGTCTTGCAGTCGCCCGCACAGAGATAGCCGCCCGTTGATTCGATGTAACCATGACCGGCGAAGTAGAACAGACTCACATCCGTGTCGTCAGCGAATAGCTCGCGCACTGCGTCCTTGAGCTCGCCGCGCGTCACCACGTCTTTTGGCCCGGTTCCGACAACGATTTTGGTGCCGAAGTTTACCGATCGGTCCGCGTGGCGATCGAGCATCGCTTTTACTTCGTGCGCATCGTTCACGCACCCACCCAAGTTGCGAATGTGCTCGTAGTGGTCGATGCCAACTATTAACGCCTTGCGCATACTTCGCTCCGGCGATCAGAGAGTATCAATCCAGTCCTTGATGTTGTCCCAGGTCCACACCATCGTGTTCACGCCTTCAATATTAGTGCGGTCATCTTTGTACGCCCAAATGCCGCGAACCTTTCTCTTCTCGTCTTTGGCGCACTTGATTTCCCATTTTTGACCGCTTGAAGCGAGCGAGTCTTTGCTAACGATCACGAGCACGCCGTCTGATCGTTGAATGCGCGTACGGACCTTTTTCTTCCATTCTTCGTCGTATGCTTCTTTCACCGACATATCGGTGTACGAAAAAGGCGTCTTGGTATGCAGCGCTTGACCTTTAATCAGATCGCGGATTTTCACGTCTTCGATGGCGAATGCGACGAAAATGACTTTGTCGGTCACGGTGGTGCTCCTACAACCAATGATTCCATGAGTATGGTTGCTCTACTAGCGCGATTCTATTCAGGGAGGGAAGACTGAGAGCTGCACTGGATAAGGGGCCTCCGAGGGCTTGAACGCTCCGTCGAAACTTGTGCTATATCCCAGTCAGCAAAGACCGCCGACACCGTGCCAAAAGCGTGCCACGTAATTTGCTGTCATTCGGAATAAGGTAGCTATATCAGCTGCTTGCGGGCGTAGTTCAATGGTAGAACGGCAGCTTCCCAAGCTGCATACGAGGGTTCGATTCCCTTCGCCCGCTCCATCCTGCTTCGCGCCGAGGCGCTTCGCAGGACTTTGATATTTCGCCAGCGCCAAACAGGATGTCCTTCGAAGCTTCAGTGGAGAACCGATGTTCTCGGTCGCATGCCGCGCAAAGATTCCAATATATTAGCCTCCCGCTCCCGGCGTTCGCGTCCGCCCGCGTTAATCTGCTTTCGCCCTGGCGGATGCGGTCCGGTCGCCGCCGATGTTCGGATGAAAGCCATGGACCTACAAAAATGGACCAGCAAAAGCTCGACCGCGCGATCGGTCGCCGATTGAAGACTGTGAGGACGCAGGCCGGCATGACGCTGAACGAATTGGCTGCGCGTTCCGGCGTCAGCCGGGCGATGATCGGGCGGGTGGAGCGGGCGCAAAGCAGCGCCACGGCTTCGCTGCTCAATAAGCTTTGCGCCGCGCTCGACGTGTCGCTGAGCGATGTTGTGGCGCTCGCCGAAAAACCGCCGGAGCGGCTGGTGCGGCTCGCCGACCAGCCGCACTGGCGCGATCCCGACAGCGGCTACCGCCGGCGCCACGCCTCGCCGACGGATGCGGCGAGCGGCATCGAGGTCATCGTCGTCGACCTGCCGGCCGGCGCGCGGGTGCCGTACAGCCCGTGGGGCCGCAACGCCTTCACCCAGCAGCTCCTGATGCTGGAGGGTGCGATCGCCGTGCACATCGACGCCAAGGCGGTTCGCCTGCGCGAGGGCGACTGCCTGGATTTCGATGTGATGCGCGCGGTGACCTTCGAGAACGAAACCAGACAGGACGCGCGCTACGTCATCATCACGCGGCGCGGCACCTCTTATGGAAAGATGTGAGACCCTGACGATGCAGATCCGCACCGGCGACACCTTTGATCCCCGCGTAGTCGCGCTGTTCGACCATCACATTACGGCCGCGCGGGCGCAGACCGCGCCGGGCAGTGCCCATGCGCTCGACCTTGCAGGGCTGCGCGCCGCTGATGTCGCGTTCTGGACCGGCTGGGACGGCGAGATGCTGGTCGCCACCGGCGCGCTGAAGGCGCTCTCAGTCGATCATGGCGAGGTGAAGTCGATGCACACGGCCCGGGCCGCACGCCAGCGCGGCTTTGGCGGCCGGATGCTGCGCCACATCATCGCGGAAGCCCGCGCGCGCGGCATGACTCGCCTCAGCCTCGAGACCGGCTCATGGGACTATTTCAAGCCCGCGCACGTGCTCTACCGCGCGCACGGCTTTGTCCCGTGTGGTCCGTTCGAGGGCTATGTCGAGGATCCCAACAGCCTGTTCCTGACGCTCGAGTTGAGCGGCGGCTGAGCCCGGCCGGCGCCCCAAGACACTCGCAACTCGAAATTCCGGCGCTTCCCTCAAAATGAGTTGCGTACCTCAGAAAACCTCTGCTAGCCTTCAAGGATGGCCGAGGACACTCTCACCGCCGCCGCGCTGACGCTGAAAGACATCGCCCGCCAGGCCGGTGTCAGCCTGGCGACGGTCGACCGCGTCCTACACAACCGCCCCGGCGTGCGGCCGGATACGATGCGGCGAGTCCAGGAGGCGATCGCGCGCAACGCGTTCCAGCCGCATGTCGCCGCCGCCGAGCTCGCCCGCGGCCGCGCCCGCCGCTTCGCCTTCGTGATGCCGTCGGGGCCGAACCCGTTCATGCAGCAGATCGAGGCCTATCTCGGCGAGATGTCGGGCTGGCTTGCGGCCCGCCGCCTCGGCGTCGAGATGATCGCGACCGACGTGTTCGACCCGTCCGTCCTTGCCGCGTCGCTGGAGGCGCTGGCGGGAGACTATGACGGCGTCGCGGTGGTGGCGCTGGATCATCCGGGCGTCCGCGCCGCGATCAACGATCTGGTCGATGCCGGCACCAAGGTGGTGACGCTGGTGTCGGACGTGCCCTCGTCGCGCCGCCACCACTATGTCGGCATCGACAACATCGCGGCCGGCCGCACCGCCGGCGCGCTGGTCGGGCGGCTTGCCGGCCAAAGCTCCGGCAAGGTCGCGATCCTCGCTGGCTCGCAGGGCCTGCGCGACCACGCCGAGCGCATCTTCGGCTTCACCCAGGTGATGGCCTCGGAGTTTCCCGAGCTCGCCGTGCTGCCGGTGCTCGAGGGGCGTGACGAGGACGATCGCTCGGAACAGGTTTTGGCGCGGATGTTCGGCAAGCATGCTGACATTGTCGGCCTTTATAACGTCGGCGCCGGCACGCAAGGCGTCGCCAAAGCGTTGGGCGATGCTGGCCGCGACAAGCAGGTGGTGTTCGTCGGACACGACGTCACGGCGTTGACGCGCCGGCTGTTGTTGCAGGGCGTGATGGATGCCGCGATCTCGCAGAACCCGGGACACGAAGCGCGCGCCGCCGTGCGCGTGTTGCTGGCGCTCGCGCGCGGCGAGCCGATCCTGCGCGAACAGGAGAAGATCAGGATCGACATCGTAATGCGGGACAATCTGCCCTAGGCGGCAGCGTGGATTTGTGAGGACGGCCCGCGGAACAGGCGACGGAGATCGCCAACCGGGTCAGCACGGGAGGACGAGGCGTGTATCTCGGAATGGACATCGGCACGTCCGGTGTGAAAGCGGTGCTCGTGAGCGAAGCCGGCGCGATTGTCGCGACGGCGGCGCGCGAGCTCGCGCTGTCGCACCCAGCGCCGCTGTGGTCCGAGCAGGATCCCGACGCCTGGGTCGATGCGGCGATCGGCGCCGTCGACGATCTTGCAGCCCATCATCCGCGCGAGGTCGCGCAGGTCCGCGGCATCGGGCTGTCCGGCCAGATGCATGGCGCGACGCTGCTCGGCGAGGATGGTCGTCCGCTGCGCCCGGCGATCCTGTGGAATGACGGCCGCTCGCAGGCCGAATGCGAGCGGCTCGAACGGCGTTGTCCGTCGCTGCATGCGATCGCCGGCAATCTGGCGATGCCCGGATTCACCGCGCCGAAGTTGTTATGGGTCGCGCGCCACGAGCCCGACATCTTCGAGCGCGTCGCAAAAGTGCTGTTGCCCAAGGCCTATGTTCGCTACCGCCTGACCGGCGAGATGGTCGAGGACATGTCGGACGCCGCAGGCACGCTGTGGCTCGATGTCGGCCAGCGCCGCTGGTCCGCGCTTCTGCTGCATGCCACCGGGCTCGATCTGCATCACATGCCGCGGCTCGTCGAGGGCAGCGCGGCCAGCGCGATGCTCGCATCGAGATTCGCGCAGCGCTGGGGCATGACGAAAAATGTCGTGGTCGCCGGCGGCGCCGGCGATTGCGCGGCGAGCGCGATCGGGCTCGGGGCGATCGCACCGGGCGATGCGTTCCTGTCGCTGGGAACGTCCGGCGTGGTGTTCCGCGTCACCGATCGCTTCGTACCGGCGCCGGCCTCCGCCGTGCATGCGTTCTGCCACGCGCTGCCCGGCCTCTGGCACCAGATGGGTGTGATGCTGTCGGCGGCGGCTTCGCTCGCCTGGCTCGCGGGCGTGATGGAAACGCCGGCCGCCGCGCTGCTGGCGCCACTCGGCGAACGCGTCGATGGACCCGGTCCGGTCAAGTTCCTGCCGTATCTCGACGGCGAGCGCACGCCGCACAACGACGCTGCCGCCAGCGGCGCCTTCGTCGGCCTGCGCGGCGCGACCGGGCGCGGACAGATGGTCCAGGCCGTGCTCGAAGGCGTAGCCTTCGCCGCGCGCGACAATCTGGCGGCGCTGAGCGCGGCGAGCGGGCCGATCGCGGAAGTCGATCTGGTCGGCGGCGGCTCGCGCTCGCCTCTATGGGCGCAGATCTGTGCCGACGTGCTCGGCATTCCCGTCCACCGCGTCGAGGAAGGCGAGGTGGGGGCCGCGCTCGGCGCCGCCCGACTCGGCCGCATCGCTGCGACCGGCGAAGACCCGGCCCAGGTCTGTGTTCGCCCGCGGCGGCTCGCGAGTTTCGCGCCGCGCGCGTCCGTCACCTCCGCCTACGACGATGCCTATCGCCGCTGGCGCAATCTCTACCCCGCGTTGAAGGAGCCGATTTAAGTGAACGCGCCAGCCAAATTCTTCGATGCAACCCAACCTGTCGCCTTCGGCGGCAAGGATGCCAAGAGCCCGCTCGCCTTCCGCTGGTACGACAAGGACCGTATCGTGCATGGCCGGCGGCTCGAGGATCATTTGCGCTTTGCGGTCTGCTATTGGCATTCGCTGTGCTGGCCCGGCGGCGATCCGTTCGGCGGCGAGACATTCTTGCGACCCTGGCATCACGGCACCGATCCGATGGCGATGGCGCGGGCGAAGGCCGACATCGCCTTCGAGCTGTTCCGCCTGCTCGATGTGCCCTTCTTTACCTTCCACGACGTCGACGCGGCGCCGGAAGGCGCCTCACTTGCGGAGTCCGTCGCCAACCTCAACGCGATTGCCGATCTGTTCGAACAGAAGATGGCGCAAAGCAAAGTGCGACTGCTCTGGGGCACCGCAAACCTGTTCACGCATCGCCGCTACATGGCGGGCGCCGCGACAAATCCGGATCCCGACGTCTTCGCCTATGCCGCCGGCCAGGTCCGCGCCGCGCTGGAGGTGACGCACCGGCTCGGTGGTCAGAACTACGTGATGTGGGGCGGGCGCGAAGGCTATGAGACCCTGCTCAACACCGATCTCAAGCGCGAGCTCGACCAGCTCGGCCGCTTCGTCGCGCTGGTGGTCGAGCATAAGCACAAGATCGGCTTCAAGGGCCCGATCCTGATCGAGCCCAAGCCGAAGGAGCCGACCAAGCATCAATACGACTTCGACGTCGCCACCTGCTACGGCTTCCTTGAGCGCTACGATCTGCTGAACGACGTCAAGCTCAACATCGAGCAGAACCACGCCATCCTTGCCGGCCACTCCTTCCATCACGAGGTCGCGCTCGCCGAGGCGCTCGGCGTCTTCGGCTCGCTCGACATCAACCGCGGCGACGACCTGCTCGGCTGGGACACCGACCAGTTCGCGATGAACGTGCCCGAGCTCGCGTTGGTATTCCACGAGCTCCTGAATCGCGGCGGCTTCTCCTCGGGCGGGCTCAATTTCGACGCCAAGATCCGGCGGCAGTCGATCGACCCCGATGACTTGATCCATGCCCATGTCGGCTCGATGGACGCCTGCGCGCGCGCCTTCCTTGCCGCGGCCGACATGCTCGATGCCGGCGCCCTCACCGCGCCGCTCGCCGAGCGCTATGGCGGATGGGCGGGCCCTGAAGGCCGCGCCATTCTCGGCGGGCAACGTTCGCTTGCCGATCTCGCCGACCGCGCGCTCAGCCCGGGCTTCGATCCGCAGCCGCGCTCGGGCCGGCAGGAATATCTGGAATCCCTGGTCAACCGCTATGTCTGAGGAAAGGCCGCTGATGGCAAGTACTGGAGCAACCCCGGTCCTGGAACTGACCGGCATCGGCAAGGAATTCGGCGCGATCCGCGCGCTGCACGGCGTCGACATGCACGTGCACCCCGGCGAAGTGGTCGGCCTGATGGGCGACAACGGCGCCGGCAAGTCGACGCTGGTGAAGATCATCGCCGGAAATTTTCGCCCCACCCATGGCGAGGTCCGTTTCGATGGCAACGCGGTCCATTTCTACCGGCCCATCGATGCCCGCGCGGTCGGGATCGAGGTCGTCTATCAGGATCTCGCGCTCGCCGATAACCTCACGGCCGCGGCCAACGTGTTCCTGGGCCGCGAGCTCACGCGCAAGTTCGGGCCGATCGCGCTGCTCGATCACAAGGCGATGGCGTCGCGCGCGCTGAAGCTGTTCGGCGAATTGCGATCGGAGACGCGGCCGGATGATCTGGTCAAGCAGATGTCCGGCGGCCAGCGTCAGGCCGTCGCGATCGCGCGGACGCGGCTTTCCAACGCAAAGCTCGTGATGATGGACGAGCCGACGGCGGCGATCTCGGTACGCCAGGTCGAGCAGGTGCTGAGCCTGATCCACCGCCTGAAGGAGCAGGGCGTTGCCGTCATGCTGATCTCGCACCGCATGCCCGACGTGTTCGCGGTGTGCGACCGTGTCATCGTGATGCGGCGCGGCGAGAAGCGCGCGGACAAGCCGATCCGCGACACCAGTCCCGAGGAAGTCACCGCCCTGATCACCGGCGCGAAGGAGGCGGCGTGATGACCTTGCCCTTGGAAAATCCGATCAGCTTCACCAATATCGGCCGCATCAGATGGTGGCAGCGCGGCATCTTCGCGTCGCAGACCGGCTACGTCCTGCTGGCGCTCGTGGTGCTGATGATCGTGATGCATTTTGCCAGCCCCTATTTCTTCACCGAGGGCAACATGCAGAACGTGGCGAAGAACTTTTCTTTCATCGCCATTGCCACGCTCGGAATCACTTTCGTCATCATCACCGGCGGTATTGATCTCTCCGTCGGCTCGATGATGTGTTTTTCCGCGATGATCACCTCCATGGTCATGGTCGAGCTGTCGGCGCCGGGATCGCACTTCGTCCATTTGGCCGCCGATGGCAAGACGGTCGTCGCCAATGTGCCCGGATTGATCCTTCTGATCTCGGTGCTTGCGGGGCTGTGCACGGCGTTCATCGTCGGGCTCGTCAACGGCTTCTGCATTGCGATGCTCGGGTTGTCGCCCTTCGTCACCACGCTCGGCATGCTCTCGATCGTGCGTGGGCTCGCCTATGTCGTCTCGAACGGCCGTGGCAGCTTTCCGGGCGGCCCCGACGCCGATTATTTCTACGCGCTCACCTCAGGCGATGTGCTCGGCGTGCCCGCGCCCTTCATCTATCTGGTGATACTCGCGGTTGTGATGGCGGTCGTGCTGCATCACACGAGTTTCGGCCGCCACGTCTTCGCGCTCGGCGGCAACGAGAAGGCGGCGGAATTGACTGGCATCCCCGTCGTGCGGGTGAAGATCGAGGTCTATGTAATCTGCGCGCTCGCGGCAGGTCTCCAGGGCATCATCATCTCCGGCTGGCTGGGATCCGCGCCCGCGAACATGGCGACGTCCTACGAGCTCAACGTCATCGCCGCCGCGGTCATCGGCGGCGCCAACCTCGCGGGCGGGCTCGGCGGCCCGTTGGGCGCCATCGTCGGCTGCGTGCTGCTGGAGGTGATCCGCAATGGTCTCGTACTCGCGCAGGTCAACTCCTACTGGCAGCAGACGCTGGTGGGCGTGATCATCATCCTTGCCGTGCTGGTGGACCGCATCCGCTCGCGCATGACTTAACGAGTTACTCCGGAAGGACAACGAAAGATCGTCTATCCGCCTGTCGGAGCATCACATCACAAATGGATAGGCATCAAAGTGTGGAGGGAAAGCAATGAAGAAGCTTCTGTTGGCCGGCGTGACCATCGCGATGATGGCAACCCCGGCATTTGCCCAGACCTACAAGTTCGCCGTCGTGCCCAAGGCGATGAACAACCCGTTCTTCGACGTGGCGCGTGATGGCTGCCTGAAGCGCGCCAAGGAACTCGGCAACGTCGAGTGCATATATAAGGGGCCGATCGAACACGAGCCGGCGACGCAGGCGCAGATCATCCAGGACTTCATCACCCAGAAGGTGGATGGGTTGGCAATCTCGGTTGCCGACGTCGCGGCGATGACCAAGTCGATCGACGCAGCGACCGCCGCCGGCATTCCGGTGATCACGTTCGACGCGGATGCGCCGGGCTCCAAGCGCATCGCTTATATCGGCACCAACAACAAGGACTTCGGTCTCGCGCTCGGCAAGCAATTGGCCCAGCTCAGGCCCGAAGGCGGCAAATATGCGATCGTTTCCGGCGGTCCCGGCGCCAAGAACCTCGCCGAGCGCGTCGACGGCGTCCGTGAGTCGCTGAAGGGCACGAAGTGGGTCGAGGTCCAGGGTTCGCCGACCTTCTGCAACGACGATTCCGCGCTTGCGATTCAGCAGATGTCGGACCTGCGCACGGCGACGCCGGATCTCGGCGCCATCGTGCCGATCGGCGGCTGGCCGATGTTCGCGCCCGAAGGCTACAAGGCCTTCGTCAACAAGAACAAGAAGGATATCGACGCCGGCAAGTTCACGCTCGTCGTCGCCGACACGCTGAAGATGCAACTCGAGCTGCTGCGTGACGGTTACTCCAACGCGCTCACCGGCCAGCGTCCCTTCGAAATGGGCGAGAAGTCGATGGACACCTTGCTGGCGATCAAGAAGGGCCAGAAGGTTCCGGAAGTGATCTATACCGGCCTCGACCTGGTGACGAAGGACAACGTCGCTCAACTGTTAAAGTAGGAGCGCCGCCAGCCCCGCGCGCCTGCCTACCTCTCCCGCTTGCGGATTTCGCAAGCGGGAGAGATGAATCGGAAGCTGGAAGGAATGGGAATGAAACGGTCGCGGCTCGGCACGTTTGAAGTGACATCAATCGGTCTCGGCACGGCACCTCTCGGCGGACTGTTCGCCCCCGTCAGCGATGCCGACGCCGAAGCGACGATCGAACGGGCCTGGTCGGCCGGAATCCGTTTCTATGATACCGCGCCGCTCTATGGTTTTGGCCTGGCCGAGCGGCGGCTCGGCGCGTTCCTGCGGCAACAGCCCCGCGGTTCCTACGCCGTCTCCACCAAGGTCGGCCGGCTGCTGCGCGCGCCGGACGGCCCGGCGGCCGAGGATGACCATTACAAGGGCACGCCGCGCGAGCGGCCGATGTTCGACTTCAGCCATGACGGCGTGATGCGGTCGGTGGAGGAGAGCCTGGTGCGCCTCGGACTCGACCGCGTCGATGTCCTCCTGGTGCATGATCCGGACGATCACTACGACGCCGCTGTCGCAGGTGCCTTCCGTGCACTCCAGCGCCTGCGTTCCGACGGCGCGGTCAAGGCGATCGGCGCCGGCATGAACCAGTCGGAGCTGCTGGTGCGGTTCGCCGAGGCCGTGCCGGTCGATTGCTTCTTGCTCGCCGGCCGCTACACCCTGCTCGACCAGGGCGCGTTGGATGCGCTGTTTCCGGTCTGCGCCACGAAAAACATCGGTATCCTGCTTGGCGGCATCTACAACAGCGGCATTCTCGCCAATCCCAGTGCCGGTGCGAAGTTCAACTATCAGGACGCCGATGCGACTCTGATCGCGCGGGCGCGCGAACTCGACGAGCTCTGCCGCAAGCACGGCACCGAGCTGAAGGCTGCCGCGCTGCAGTTCTGCATCGCCCATCCGGCAGTGACAGTCGCCGTGCTGGGCGCGCGCAACGCTGCCGAAGTGGCCGACAACATCGCGATGTCACAGAGCGTGGTGCCGCCGGCCTTCTGGCAGGAGCTGCGCGCGCGAAAGCTGGTCGATGCGCGGGCCCCGTTGCCGGACGGAGCGTAAGCCATGATCATCGACGCTCATCAGCATTTCTGGGATCCCGTGCGCGCCGACTATCCCTGGATGGCCGCGCCTGAGCTGACGCCGATCCGCCGCGCCTTCGCCCCCGCCGATCTCGCGCCGCTCTTGAAAGCGAACGGTATCGACGCCAGCATTGTGGTGCAGTGCCGCTCCGCGCTGGAGGAGACCGAGGAGTTTTTACGCATCGCGCGCGACAGCCCTTTCGTCGTTAGCGTCGTCGGCTGGGTTGATCTGACTGACGGTTGGCTTGGCGAAACGCTGGACCGTCTGCGTGCTTCTCCCGGCGGGAACAAGCTGATCGGCATCCGTCACCAGGTCCACGACGAGCCCGATCCTGATTGGCTGTTGCGCGAGGACGTCCAGCGTGGCCTCACCGCAGTGTTCGCCCATGATCTCGCCTACGATTTCCTGGTCCGCACCCCTGAGCTGCCCGCCGCGATCGCGACCGCGCAGGCGTTTCCGCACGCGCGTTTCGTGCTCGATCACGCCGCCAAGCCGCCGATCGCCGATGGCTGGAGCGCGGAATGGGCCGACCGCATCGCCGCGCTCGCCGCCTGCGGCAATGTCTGGTGCAAGATCTCAGGGCTCGCGACCGAAGCGGTTTGGAACGACTGGGACGCGGAGCGGCTGTTTCCGTTCGTCGAGCACGCCGCGAACTGTTTTGGCGAGGACCGACTGATCTTCGGCTCCGACTGGCCGGTGTGCTTGCTCGCGGGGAGTTACGGCGAGATCAAGAGCGCGCTGGAAGCGTGCCTGGCGAAGCTCGGGCCGCAGGTGCGGGAGAAGGCGTTTGGGGTGAATGCGAAGGCTGCGTATCGACTTTCGATTGGTTGAGAATAGCTGCGCTGTCTTCTTCCTTCTCCCCTTGTGGGAGAAGGTGGCGCGAAGCGCCGGATGAGGGGTTGCTCTCCGCAAGCTCAAATGCGCGAGGGTCATGCGCGGAGAGAACCCCTGGCCCCAGTGAGCCTGTGTCTACCGGCGTCGCCGCCCTCTCCCACAAGGGGAGAGGGCACAATAGCGGGCAGCGCTCGCTTCTCACGCCCCGGCTGGCACCTGATCCAGAAATCCTGTCACGCTCATGATGCGGCCGTCGCTGAGCACCGCGAAATCGGTGCCTTTGATCGGGCTGTCGACACCGTCAGGACCAAGCCCCCACGAAAAACGAAGGTGGTCGCCGTAGCCGTTGGGCTCGCCGATCAGCTTGAACTTGAATTCGGGGAAACGCTGCTGCACGCCGGCGATCATTGCATCGACGCCGTCATGGCCGCCGCCCTGCATCAGGGGATCGACGTAGCTTGCATCCGCCGTCCAGTTCTCGCTGAGCAGCTCGCGGCGACGGCTTGCCGTGCGCTCGTTCCAGAGATCGATATAGCGGCGGGCGATGGCGGTGTGGTCGGTCATGGTGTTCTCCTTCGATGGCGCCGTCTCGTTCGGCTGTCCCTGACTATCGAAGGTTTGCGCGCGCCGATCGATTACCTCTGAGGTCATGCGCATGATCCGGAAAAGTGTGAAGCGGTTTTTCCTCGCGACAAACGCGGAACGCGTTTGCGCGGAGATCATGTGCCAACAAAGAACTGAAGCGCGATGATGCTTTCATCGCGCTTCAGGCGATCGCAAATCTTACGCGGCTATGATTTCGCCGCGACGACCATGATCTCGACGGTGTATTGCGGCGCTGCGAGCTTGGCTTCGACGGTGGCGCGCGCCGGGGTGTTGCCGGGCGAGACCCAGGCGTCCCACACCGCGTTCATCTCCTGGAACGTCTTCATGTCGGTGATGTAGATGGTCGCCGAGAGCAATTTCGACTTGTCGGTGCCGGCCTTGGCGAGATGGCCGTCGATCGTCGCCAGGATGTCCTGGGTCTGCTTCGTCACGCTTTCGCCGGCGGCGTTATTGGCGACGACGCCGGCGAGATAGACGGTGTTGCCGTGAACGACGACCTGGCTCATGCGCGGACCGGTTTCAAGACGTTGAATGCTCATTGGGATCTCCTCTGAATGGCGGCCCTGTCTAGCAGTGCCATGCGCTGTGCCACCCCGGGCACGCATGCGTTGCCGGGCACGCATGCGTTGCCGGGCACGCATGTGCGGCCTTTACGGAAACCGGCTGAAGAACGTCCAGATCGTTTCGGCGCCGTCGATGTCGTTGTTCTGCGGCCCGAGCAGGCGTGCCGCGATCTTCGGGAAACGGGCATCCGCAGAGGAACCGGGCATGCGGTGGCCGCCATGGTTGATGCGATAGAGCACGACGTCGTGCCCGCTGGGACAGCGCGAGGAAATCCGCGTGACGGTGGACTGGTCCGCGGGCGCCTTGTCGGGCAGGTCGGTCGCGCCGGCGTCATCGGTCTCGCAGCCATTGAGCTTGCGCCAGAACGCCAGCGTCTCTTCGGTCGACCAGAACCCGTCTGCGGCATAGTAGCTCGATCCGCGTCCACCCTCGTAGGGGATTAGCGGGTCTGCCGTGCCGTTCATGAGCAGCATCGGCAGCGGCCGCGACGGATGGCAGGTAACGGCGGCTTCGTCGGTGAGATTCATGATCACGCTCGCGCCGGCCGCGAACAGATCGGCGCGGGCGCAAACGAGCGTCATCGCCATGGCGCCGCCATTGGAAACGCCGGTGACGTAGACGCGCTTGGCATCGGCCGTGCCGTCGGCCACCAGCTTTTCGACGAGCTTGGCGATGAACGCGATGTCGTCGGTGCCGGGAGGCGGTCCGCGCAGCGCAGGTCCCGCCTTCGTTCTGGCATCGGCCCAGGCATTGTTGAGCCCGTCCGGAAACACCACGGCCAGGCCTTCGCGCTTTGCGACCTGCGGCCATGCCGTTCGCGCCACCATATCGGCGCCGCGCTGGGTCGTGCCGTGCAGCACGACCACGAGCGGTGCCAGCTTTTGCGCCGGCAGTTGCGCGCTGTAAGAGCGCTTCACGCCGCCGACGTCGATCGTGTCGGCGAATGCAGGCGGGGCGGCAGCCAATACCGCAACCAGTGCCGCAATGCGCATCCAAGTCCGCACTAGACCGCCGCTTTCGCCGCGGCGCGGCCCGCATTGCGGCCCGAGAACAGGCAGCCGCCGAGGAAGGTGCCTTCCAACGAGCGATAGCCATGCACGCCGCCGCCGCCGAAGCCAGCGGCTTCACCGACCGCGTAGAGCCCGGGGATGACCTTGCCCTCCTCGCCGAACACGCGCGAGTCGAGATCAGTCTCGAAGCCGCCGAGCGTCTTGCGGGTGAGGATGTTGAGCTTGACTGCGATCAGTGGCCCGTGCGCGGGATCGAGGATGCGGTGCGGGGAGGCGGTGCGGATCAGTCTGTCTCCGATGTAGCGCCGTGCATTGTGGATGTTCATCACTTGCGCATCTTTGACGTAAGGGTTGGCGATCTCGCGGTCGCGCGCCTCGATCTGCATCCTCACCTCGTCAAGCCTGAGCAGGTCGTTGCCAGCGAGCTTGTTCATCGCGGCAACGAGATCCTCAAGCTTGTCGCGTACGATGAAGTCAGCACCGTGGCGCTTGAATGCCTCCACCGGCGCCGGTGCGCCCTTGTTGGTGGCGCGGCGCAAGGTCATGCGCCAGCTCTTGCCGGTGAGGTCGGGATTCTGTTCCGAGCCCGACAGCGCGAATTCCTTCTTGATGATGCTCTGCGTCAGGATGAACCAGGAATAATCGTAGCCGGTCGACATGATGTATTGGAGCTGGCCGAGCGTGTCCGAGCCGGGAAACAGCGGCGCCGGCAACCGCGTGCCGGTCGCATCGAGCCACATCGAGGATGGGCCCGGCAGGATGCGTATGCCGTGGCGCGGCCAGATCAGCGACCAGTTCTGGATGCCTTCGACATAATGCCACATGCGGTCGCGGTTGATCAGCCGCGCGCCGGTCGCCTCCGTGATCCCGATCATGCGGCCGTCGACATGTTCGGG
This sequence comes from Bradyrhizobium sp. 142, assembly GCF_023074015.1. Classification (NCBI taxonomy): domain Bacteria; kingdom Pseudomonadati; phylum Pseudomonadota; class Alphaproteobacteria; order Hyphomicrobiales; family Nitrobacteraceae; genus Bradyrhizobium; species Bradyrhizobium sp. 142. The sequence continues at coordinate 147,402 of NZ_JADPKQ010000073.1, read as the reverse complement.
CACGCCGGAGATCATGAATTTCGGCGGCTCGCCAAGCCGCTTCGGCCAGTTCTGCCGCACCAGATCGTGATTGCCGCCGATGCCGCCGGAGGCGACGATCACGGCCTGCGCTTTCAACGCAAACTCGCCGACCACGTCGCGCGAAGAGCTCTTGCCGCGTTCGACCTGATCGGCTGCGAGAATGACGCCGCTGACGCCGTCCACCGTCCCGTTGGTGACGGAGAGCGCATCGACGCGGTGGCGGAACTTGAAGGTCAGCCGGCCGCTGTTGACAGCTTCGCGCGCGCGGCGCTCGAACGGCTCGACGATGCCTGGGCCGGTGCCCCAGGTGACGTGAAAGCGTGGTACCGAATTGCCATGGCCCATCGCGTCATAGCCGCCGCGCTCGGCCCAGCCGACCACGGGGAAGATGCGATGGCCCATCGCGCGCAGCCAGCCGCGCTTTTCGCCGGCGGCAAACGCCACATAGGCTTCCGCCCATTGCCTTGGCCAGAAATCCTCGTCACGGTCGAAGCCGGCGGTGCCGAGCCAGTCCTGCATGGCAAGATCGAAGGAGTCCTTGATGCCGAGCCGGCGCTGCTCTGGCGAATCGACCAGGAACAATCCGCCGAACGACCAGAATGCCTGGCCGCCGAGCGACTGCTCGCCCTCCTGGTCGATCACGATCACGCGCTTGCCGGCATCGGCAATCTCGGTCGCGGCCACCAGGCCCGATAGTCCGCCGCCGACGACGATGACGTCCGCCTGCTCAGTCATGAGTTCCCCCCTGTAGTTGTCCGGATTGAAGCCAGCGGCTGCAACTGAGATCAAGGGGCTGTCGCGTAAGACATCATTAACTTGTTCCAGTTTGGGACCCAACGCCTTTGCGACCAACACCGCCGAGTGCAGCGCGGACGCAACACTGGACTTGAATTTGTTTTGAGCGAGCCGGCGTGCCTAGACAAAACCACGGTTACGACCGACGCTAGCGGTGCATCACCACCTGACACGCAGATTCGAACTCGACTGGGGCGGGGGACAATGAAGTTTCTGACGGGGTTGCTCGCGACGGCCCTCCTGATCGCGAGCATGGGGGCTTCTCACGCGGTGGTTCGGATCGCGGATGACCGCGGCGGCCGGATTGGAACTTATGTCGACAGGTACCAGGACCTGCGGCAATCCGGTGACACCGTCATCATCGACGGCCTCTGCGCATCCGCCTGTACCATCGTCCTCGGCGCCATCCCGCGCGACCGCATCTGCGTGACCTCGCACGCCACGCTCGGCTTCCACGCCGCCTGGGATTTCGGCAGTAACGGCCGGGCCATCACCAATGCCGAAGCGACCCAGATGCTCTACGCGATGTATCCGTCGCAGGTGAAGCGCTGGATCATGCAGCGCGGCGGCCTCACCCCGCACATGCTCTTCCTCCGGGGCAAGCAGCTCCAGGCCATGTACAAGCCCTGCTACCTCGACGCGCAGGCCTCGGCCAACAGGCCTTTGCGCCGATCTGCTCAGCCAGCGGAAGAGTTGGAGTCGGCCCGCGGGCAGCTGCTGCACTGAACCTATCAGCGACGTGATCTTGGCCCGCCCGCGGCGCTTGCCCGTCGGCGGGTCAATGCCTATTTGAGAGCCAGGGAACGGGCGCTTTTGGCCCAATCGTTGTCATGGCTCAACCTCTGCACCCCGCCCATCCGCTACAGGACAATTCGCCCACTGCCGGCCGGACGCCGTCCGTGCTGCTGTTCGCCGTTGCTGTGATCGGTGGGCTTGCCGTGACCGGTGCGCTCGCATTGTGGTTCCACTACGGCACCCAAATGTTCTTCGAAATGATCAGGGCCGGCTTTGCCGCCTGCTTCTGATCCGCGACAGGAAGTCTTCGCCCATGAGCTCCGCCACCCGCCCGCTGGTGATTGCGACCGCCTTCGCAGCAAGCCTCCTTGTCGGGCTCCTGATCATGTTCTGGGCCATGGGCGGGGTGAGCAAGGTGGCGCAGCCGGCGGCAATCGGCGGCCCGTTCCAACTCACCGACCAGAATGGCAAGGTCGTCACCGACCAGAACCTCAAGGGCAAGCCGACCCTGATCTTCTTCGGCTACACCCATTGCCCCGACGTCTGCCCGACCTCGCTGTTTGAGATCTCGGAAGTGCTGCGCGCGATGGGCAAGGATGCCGACAAGGTCAACGCCATCTTCATCTCGGTCGATCCCGAGCGCGATACGCAAGCCGCGATGAAGGATTATCTGTCGAGCTTCGACCCGCATCTTGAGGGCTTGAGCGGCGATCCCGCCGAGATCGCCAAGGTGATCACGTCCTACCGGGTCTACGCCAAGAAGGTCCCGACCAAGGACGGCGACTACACCATGGATCACACCGCGCTGGTCTATCTGATGGACCGCGCTGGCCGCTTCGTCTCGCCGTTCAATCTGAAGCGGAGCCCCGAAGAGGCGGCGACCGAGTTGAAGCGGTATCTTTGAGGAGAGCTCGATCGCGCCTCAGGCGTCGGTGCAACCTCTCCCGCTTGCGGGAGAGGTCGGCGCGAAGCGCCGGGTGAGGGTTCTCTCCACTTGGGGATTGCCCCGTTGTGGAAGCACCCTGATCTTCCCCCAAAAAAGTGGACAGGGTTAAGCTGCTTTTAGCTCGATCTGGATCGGAGTGTTATATCCGATCGAGGAATGACGGCGTGTTCGATTATAGAAGCCTTCGATGTAGGCAAAGATATCGGATTTGGCTTGGTCGCGAGTTGCGTATTGCTGGTGATGGACCTGCTCGGTTTTGAGCGTGTGGAAGAAGCTTTCCATCGGTGCATTGTCGTAGCAGTCGGCCCTGCGGCTCATCGAGGCCTGCATGCCGGCGGAGTGAAGCGCGGTGCGGTAATCGGCTGATGCGTACTGGACGCCTCTATCGGAGTGGTGGATCAGGTTGACGCCAGGCCGTCGGGTTGAGATGGCCATGTTCAGGGCCGCCAATGGCAGTTCGGTGCGCAAATGATCATCCATCGCCCAGCCGACGATCCTGCGGCTGTAAAGGTCCATGACGGCGGCCAGATATAGCCATCCCTGATCGGTTTCCACATAGGTGATATCGGTAAGCCAGATCCGGTTCGGCGCCGCCGCGCTGAAGTTCCGATTGAGCAGATTCGGAGCGATCGGGAGGTCGTGACGGCTGTCGGTGGTCCGCACCCGTCGCGGCCGGGCCATGATGGCGCGGATACCGTGCCGGCGCATCAACCGCTCGATCCGGCCGCGGCTCACTCCGCGGCCCTGGGCCCTCAGCTCGACATGGATACGCGGACTGCCATAGCGTCCGCGGGTGTCGCGATGAACCTGCGTGATATGATCAAGCAGGTCACGATTGGCGGCGGATCGACGGCTCTCCGGGCGCGAGCGCCAGGCATAATAGCCGGCGGGCGAGACCTCGAGCGCGCCGCACATGATCCTCACCGGGTAATCGGCGCGGTGATCTTCGATGAAGCGGAACCTCATGTCCGGACTCCAGCAAAGATCGCGATCGACTTTTTTAAAATGTCGCGTTCCATCCGGAGCCGCTCATTCTCCTGCTGCAAACGGGCAATCTCCGCAGCCTGGTCCGCCGACGACAGCACCGCCTGCTGTGTGGGGAGCCGCGGCGCTGCCGTCGGCTCGCGCCCAGCCCCACGTCGCTGGACCCAGCGACGCAATACGGAATCACGCAGGCCAAGCTCCTTGGCCACCGAGCCGATCGACCGGCCGCTTGAACCCACCAGATCGACCGCTTGCCGCTTATAATCGTCCGTAAACGACCGACGTTCATTTCGTTGCATTCGACACCTCTTGGCTCTGCGAGCCTACTACAGGTGTCCACTAATTCGGAGGAGGCTCACCCTCTCCCCGACCCTCTCCCGCAAGCGGGCGCAAGCGGGAGAGGGGGCGCACCTTTGTCCCGGCGGCAATCCCCGCTCGCGTTCCCGCTGGGATGGTCTATAAGGCCCTCCGATCCCAACGAAATCCGTTCATTTCCCGCCGATGGCCGCATCGCGACAGGTAAAATCGCTCCAAATCGTGCGCCGGGTCCTGTTGGGGCTGGCGGCTGGCGCTTGCTTGCTCGCCGGTTTGCCAGGCGCGAAGGCCCAGATCCCGGCCAAGCCGGCCCCGGCTGCGCCTCAAGCCACGCCGCGGGTCGGTCCTCAAGCCGCCCCCCAGGCGGTGCCGGGCTTCTGGGACCCGCGGCGGCGTCCCGAGCGGCCGGACCTGTCGCGCCTGACCGTGATCCGCTTCCTGACCGAGACCGACTATCCGCCGTTCAACTACACCGGAGCCGATGGCAATCCGGCCGGATTCAACGTCGATTTCGCTCGCGCGCTGTGCGAGGAGATCAAGGTCACCTGCACGGTGCAGATGCGCCGCTTCGAGACGCTGGTCGACGCGCTCGCCTCCAACCGGGGCGATGCCATCATCGCCTCGATGGCGGTGAGCCCGCAGCTCCGCGCCCGCGTCGATTTCACCGATCCCTACTACCGTGTGCCGGCGCGCTTCGCCTCGCGCAAGGATGCGGTGATGCCGGAGATCCGCCCCGAATACCTCGAAGGCAAGAAGGTCGGCGCCATCGCGGGCTCGGCGCATGAGGCGTATCTGAAGGCGATGTTCACCGACGCCGAGCTGCATCCCTATCCCAATGACGACGCCATGCGCAGCGCTTTGCGCAAGGGCGAGGTCGATTTCATCTTCGGTGATGCCATCTCGCTGGCGTTCTGGATCAACGGCACCGATTCCGGCGATTGCTGCGCCTTCTCCGGCGGTCCCTTCGTCGAGAGCCGCTTCTTCGGGGAAGGCATCGGCATTGCCGTGCGCAAGGGCAACGATGTGCTGCGCCAGGCCCTGAACTGGGCGATGTTCCGCGTCTGGGAAAAAGGCCGCTATACCGATTTGTGGCTGCGGTATTTTTCGGTGAGCCCGTTCTGAGTCGGTCGCTGCTCCCTCCGCCGTCATTGCGAGGAGCTCTTGCGACGAAGTAATCCAGAGTGCTTCTGCGGAAAGATTCTGGATTGCTTCGCTTCGCTCGCAATGACGGTGTGTGCGGCGGCATCATCCCACAAAATTGCATTCTGCCGGGAAATCGCTATTTTCCGCGGCCCGGAGGCCCTTAATGTCTGTCATCGATCTCGCCGCAAGCCCGAGCGATCTGCGTGCGCTCGCCGAACAATCCAACGCCTGGCCGTTCGAGCAGGCGAAGGCAATTGTCGCGCGCCTCAAAAAATCGCCCAAGGACGAGGTGCTGTTCGAGACTGGCTACGGCCCCTCGGGCCTGCCGCATATCGGCACCTTCGGCGAGGTCGCGCGCACCTCGATGGTGCGCCACGCCTTCCGCGTGCTGACCGAGGACAAGATCAAGACGCGCCTGCTCGCCTTCTCCGACGACATGGACGGCCTGCGCAAGGTGCCGGACAACGTGCCGAACAAGGACATGCTGGCGCAATATCTCGGCAAGCCGCTGACCGCGGTGCCGGACCCGTTCTCGAACGAACATCCCTCGTTCGGCGCCGCCAACAACGCACGCCTGCGCGCCTTCCTCGATCATTTCGGCTTCGACTACGAATTCGCGAGCTCGACTGATTATTACAAATCAGGCCGCTTCGACGCGACGCTGCTGAAGATGCTGGCCGCCTACGACCAGGTGATGGCCATCATCCTGCCGACGCTGGGGCCGGACCGCCGCGCGACCTATTCGCCGTTCCTCCCGATCAGCAAGACCTCCGGCATCGTGCTCCAGGTGCCGATGATCCGCCGCGACGTCGCCGCCGGCACGATCACCTATGTCGATCCCGATACCAACCGGGAAGTCGAAACGCCCGTCACCGGCGGCAACGTCAAGTGCCAGTGGAAGGCCGACTGGGCGATGCGCTGGGTCGCGCTCGGCGTCGACTACGAGATGGCCGGCAAGGACCTCATCGACTCCGTGAAGCTGTCCGGCGCGATCACGAAGGCCCTCGGCGGCACTCCGCCTGAAGGCTTCAATTACGAGCTCTTTCTCGACGAGAAAGGCCAGAAGATCTCGAAGTCGAAGGGCAACGGCCTCACCATCGACGAATGGCTGCGCTACGCCTCGCCGGAATCGCTGTCGCTGTTCATGTACCGCGAGCCGAAGGCGGCGAAGCGGCTGTATTTCGACGTCATCCCGCGCAATGTCGACGACTACCAGCAGTTCATCGACGGCTTTGCCAAGCAGGATGGAAAGCAGCAGCTCGGCAATCCGGTCTGGCACATCCACAGCGGCCATCCGCCGAAGGGCGACATGCCCGTCACCTTCCAGCTGCTGCTGACGCTGGTGTCGTCGTCAAATGCGGAGAACGCCGAAACGCTGTGGGGCTTCATCGGTCGCTACCGCCCCGGCGTGTCGCCGCAGACGCATCCCAAGCTCGACGCAATGGTCGGCTATGCCATCAACTATTATCGCGACTTCGTGGCGCCGACCAAGCAGTTCCGCGAACCGACCGACACCGAGCGCGCCGCATTGCAGGATCTGCGCGATGCGCTGTCGCAGCTGCCGCAAGACGCCTCCGCCGAAGACATCCAGAACGTCGTCTACGAGATCGGCCGCCGCGAGCCGTTCCTCGATCCTGTCAAGAAGGGCAAGGACGGCCGCCCCGGCGTCACGCTCGACTGGTTCAACATGCTCTACCAGGTCCTGCTCGGCCAGGAAAAAGGCCCGCGCTTCGGCTCCTTCGTTGCCGTCTACGGCATCCAGAACGCGATCAACATGATCGACGGCGCGCTGGCACGGAGTGCGTAACCACACTGCATGAGCGCGACGTTTCCTCATCGTCGTCCCGGCGAAGGCCGGGACCCATACCGCGTGATCTATCGAGGAATGGCGGGCTTTGTACCGGAGTAAGCGTAACTCTCGTCCTCCGCCAAACTTCTCCCTGTGGTTATGGGTCCCGGCCTTCGCCGGGACGACACCGAGAGTGGGACCACTGCACTTACCTCATCGCTGGCTCGCCAACACCATCCGTGCCATTCAGGCAATATCGCCCGCCGTCATCGTCCGCATCGACTGGCTGCAATTCCAGCGCCTTTGCCGTGCCGCGCTTCAAATCGATCGCAACACGTAACGCCGATTGTCCTTCTGTACCGGCCGCGCGTTCATGGGATAAAGTTTCGCGAAGGCGGCGATGTCTGCGGCCGACACCTGGATGGGATCGGTGAGCAGCAGCCATTCCACCACTTCCGAGCAGGGCGGCGTCGTCAGCGAGCCGGAATAGCGGAAGTAGTTGAGCTTTTGCGGCAGCATGGCGCCCGGATGGATGCCGCCGTCGGCCTTCACCGCAGGTCCTTCCGCAGCCGGCATGGTCTTGACGATCGTGTTGAAGCTCGCATTCGGCCTGCCTTCGGCCATCAGCACGCCGACCACGGCGAGCCCGCCGGCATCGTTGCGGTGGACGAAGTGCGCCTCCATCGGAAAATTCTTGCCGCCGATCATGTGCTCGCTCGGCCGGTGGAAGTGCACTTGCAGCAGCTTGTACTTGACGTTGCCGAGCGTCAGCGTGCTTCCCTCCGCGAAATTGAGCTGGATCGTATGCCCGTTGTTGACGATGGTGTCAGCGCTCCTGCCCCAGTTCAGCTTCAGCGTCGGCAGTTGCGATTTGATCGTCCCCTCAATGTCGATCGGCGATTGTTGCAGGCCGGCCGCGCAGGCCGTGTTGGCTGCGTCGAGATCGCCCCATTTGGCCGGGCCGCCGACGCCTTCATAGCTCCAATGCGCGCCTTCGGCGGCGAAGGCCGGCTTACACAGTGGACAAAGGGCAAGCCCCGCGAGCACCTTCAATGCATGACGGCGATTCATCATATTCCTCCTGAGATGCATTTTGGTTTCTCAATATCGGCTTGGTTTCTCAATATCGGCGCAACCTAGGCGAAAGGGGGGTGTGTCGCAATGGCGATTGCGCCAAGACTCTAACGCGAATCTAACGCGAATCTATCGCGCCGGAATCTACTGGCTCGCCCACGCGATTCGCGCGATCCAGGCGATATCGCCCGCCGCCATCGTCCGCTCGGCCTGCGCCGCATCGAGCGGCTGCAATTCCAGCACCTTTGCCGTGCGGCGCTTCAGCGTCGCGACCGTCACCTCGCCGTCTCTGGTCTTCACCACCACGCGGTCGCCGTTGCGGACCGGCGTGCCCGGCGAAACCAGGATGACGTCGCCGTCGCGGTAGGCAGGCTGTAGCGCATCGCCGGAAATCTCCAGCGCAAAGGTGTGGCGGTTCTCGGCGGCGGGAAGCGCGATCTCGGCCCAGCCCTTGCCGCTGGGAAAGCCGGATTCGTCGAAAGAAGCGGTCGCGCCGGCCTGTGCGAAGGCGAGCAGCGGCACACAGCGGCGCTCACCAGCGTCGTGGCCGATCAGTTTCACGAAAGTCTCAATGGACGATTCGGCCGCGGCGAGCGCCTTGGCGATCGATTCGGTCGAGGGCCAGCGCTCGCGGCCGTCGGCGGTGACGCGCTTGGACTTGTTGAAGGTGGTGGGATCGAGCCCGGCGCGCTTGGCAAGTCCGGACGGCGACAGGCCGGCGCGCGCCGCCAGTCGATCCAGCGCCCCCCAGATCTGATCGTGGGTTAGCATCCTCTGCGCTTTGGCCTGCCTGACCATGAAAAGGTCCAGCCCGTCGCAACTCAGGAAAACTGTCCTCAAATCAACCGGTTTTCCGTTTTTCGCGCAAGGGGTGTGGCTAAGTCTTGAGTTCGCGAGGTGTGGCCTTTACGGTCGCGCGCGGGATTTGAAGACCCGTCAGAGACGAAAAACCCCAAAAGACTCAATGAGCTGACTCAACGGGCAAACAGGGCTCCGCAAGCGGTGGTCAAGATCTATAAAATCTGTCCGGCCTCGGCCTGGCGCGAGGCGGAACGGCAGGGCGTGTATCGGGGCAGCGCGGATGACACGCGCGATGGGTTCATCCATTTCTCGACCGCGGCCCAGGTTCCCGAGACCCTGCGAAAGCATTTCCTTGGCCAGCGAGCGCTGTTCCTGGTCGAGGTCGATGACGAGGTGCTTGGAGCCGGCTTGCGCTGGGAGCGTTCGCGCAATGGCGAGCTGTTTCCGCATCTGTATGGCGAACTTGACCTCGGCGCGGTGATCGCCGTGACGAACCTCAACATGCGCGCCGACGGCAGCCACGACATTCCGGAGCTTCTGCCGTGATCCGGGCTTTCGATGCCTTTTCATTGCCGGTGCTGCGCTGGCTCGACCCGGAGGACGCGCATCGGCTCGCGATCCAAGGCCTGCGCTTCCTGCCGCCCGGCAAGCCGCGGCCGGACGATCCCAAGCTCGCGGTGCGGGCCTTCGGGCTAAACTTTCCCAATCCGATCGGCATGGCCGCCGGCTTCGACAAGAGCGCGGAGGTGCCGGATGCACTGCTGCGGCTCGGCTTCGGCTTTGTCGAGATCGGCTCGGTGACGCCGAAGCCGCAAGCTGGCAATCCGCGGCCGCGACTGTTTCGCCTCGAGCGCGACGAGGCCGTCATCAATCGCATGGGCTTCAACAATGACGGCGCGGAGACGGCGCTTCGACGGCTTGCCGCGCGCGCACAGCACGGCGGCATCGTCGGCGTCAATGTCGGCGCCAACAAGGATTCGCCGGACCGCGTCGCCGATTACGTCAAGCTGATCGAGACTTTCGCGCCGGTGGCGAGCTATTTCACCGTCAACGTGTCATCGCCCAACACGCCAGGCCTGCGCAATCTGCAGGAGGGCGCGCTGCTCGACGACCTCCTCGCAAAAGTCATCGATGCGCGCGAGCGGGTGCGCCAGAAGGCCGGCGACACGCCGGTGCTGCTGAAGATCGCGCCGGACCTGAGCCTCGCCCAGCTCGACGACGTCGTGCAGGTCGCCCGTTCGCGCCGGGTCGACGGCATGATCGTGTCGAACACGACCATCGCACGGCCGAGCACGCTGCGCGAGGAGATGCGCGCGAAGGAGCAGGGCGGCCTGTCCGGACGGCCGCTGTTCCGCCTGTCGACCCGCATGGTCGCGGAGACCTATGTGCGCGTCGAGGGCGCGTTCCCGCTGATCGGCGTTGGCGGGGTGGATTCGGGCGGCGCAGCGTTGACGAAGATCCGTGCCGGCGCGAGCCTGATCCAGCTTTATTCGTCGCTGATCTACAAGGGCCTCGGCCTCGTCGACGAGATCAAGCGCGACCTCACCTCGACGCTGCTCCGCACGGGCCGGGATTCGCTGTCCGAGATCGTCGGCGCCGATGCCGCAACGCTGACGGCAGAAGACTGGCCGGGGATGTGAGGCGCACTTCGTCTCTCCCCGCGGGCGGGAATCCCCGTAACCCGGATGGAGGCAGCGCAATCCGGGAATCCGTCCGCGAATACGAACGTCCCGGATTACGCTGGCGCGCAATCCGGGCTACGATCTCGGAAACGTTAGCCTGAACAGCGCCGGATAGCGCGCACCCTGCAAGCCGCCGCGTGCGACGTAGAACGCGATCAGCGCGCACCACAGCCCGACATTGCCGAACGCTTGCAGCGCCCACCATGTGACGAGAAAAATCCCGAGCGAGGCCAGCATCAGGTTGCGCATTTCGCGCGCCCAGGTGGCGCCGACATAGATGCCGTCGAAGCCGAAGGCGAACACGCCCGGCACCGGCGCGAGCACGATGAACGGCAGGAAATCGCGCGCTGCCCGGCGGACGTCTTCGCTTGCCGTCATGAAGTGGATCAGGTTTGAGCCGAACAGCGCGAACAGCACCGAGACGACAAGTGCGAAGCCGAGCCCCCACGGGTCGAATCGGCAAAGCCGCGTCCATCGCGCCCGCCAAAGGTGCGGCCGCAGAGCTGCTGGGCTGCATTCGCTAGGCCGTCGAGGAAGAAGGCGCTGACCAGCAAAAAGTTGTTGAGCACGGAATTCGCGGCGAGCGTGACGTCGCCGGCCCGCGCGCCCTTGGCGGTGAAGAACAGAAATACGGCGATCAGCGCCGCGGTGCGGATCATGATGTCGGAGTTCACCGCCAGCAGCCGCATCAGTTTCTCGCGGTCGAACAGGCGCGCGCGAGCAACGGCAAAGCCAGCGTCGGTGTAGCGGTGGCAGACGATCGCGCCGAGCGCGAACCCGACCGCCTCGGACAGCAGTGCTGCCACCGCCGCGCCCGCAATCCCGGTGTCGTGGACCAGCACGAGCAGGATGGTCGCCACCATGTTGATGAGGTTGATCGCGACCTGGAGCAGCAGCGCCGGATTGGCCCGGGCTTGTCCGACCAGCCAGCCGAGGATGACGTAGTTGGCGAAGGCGAATGGCGACGACCAGATCCGGATCACGAAATAGGTTTTTGCGGCCTGCGTGACCCCCTCGCTGCCGCCCATCAGGTCGAACAGCACGGCGGCCAGCGGCAATTGCAGCACGATCAGCGCGGCGCCGATCAGGCCTGCGACGATGAAGCCGCGCACGAGAATGGCGTTCAACTCCTGCGTCTGGCCCGCGCCCAGCGCCTGCGCGGTGAAGGCGAGCGTGCTCATGCGCAGAAAGCCGAACAGCCAGAACAGGCAGTCGAAGATGACGGAGGCCATCGCGACGCCGCCGAGCAGTGCGGCGTCGTCAAGCCGCCCAATCGCGGTGGTCGAGACCACGCCGATCAGCGGCGTGGTGAGGTTCGCGACCATCGCGGGACCCGCGATGGCGAACACCTCGCGGCTGCCGACCCTGGGATGAACGGGCGCGTGCATGTCAGACCGCGAGCACCATGCCGTCTTCGGCGGTGAGATGATGGATGGCGCCCAGGCGCGACAGAACGTCGTCGCTCATATGGGTGAGGACGAGGCGTTTTGCCCCGATTGCTGGCAAATGCTGTTCCAAGGTCTTCAGGCTGAGATGGTTCTTGACCACTTTCTCGTACATATAGGCCTCGGCGATGAAAAGGTCCGCGCCATGCGCCAGCGGAATGAGCGTTTCCGTCCATTCGGTATCGGCGCTGTAGGCCAGCGTGCGGCCCTCGGCTTCGACACGGTAGGCCAGGAACGGCCCGCCGGATTCGCCGTGCACGACCGGGTAGGGCGTCACGGTCACCGCGCCGAAATTGCGGCTCTGTTTCGGCGCCAGTTCAATGACGGAGAGGTCGAAGCGCGGCTTGGTTTTGGAGGAGTGCTCGAACAGCGCCTCCATCACCTCACGCAGCCGCGTCTCGATACCTTGCGGGCCCGCGATGGTCAGCGGCCGCGTCCGCCGCGAGAATTGTGCGTCGAGCAGGAGGAACGGCAGGCCGGCAAAATGGTCGCCATGGAAGTGCGTGATCAGGATCAGGTCGATCGCGTCGGGGTCGATACCGAGCCGCTTCAGCGCGGGCAGAGCCGACGCGCCGCAATCGATCAGGAAATTGGCCTCGCTTCCCCAAACGTGGAAGCAGGTGTTGAGCCTGCCGCCCGAGCCGAAGGCGTCGCCGCAGCCGACGAAACGCAGTTGCATCGGCTGCTCCCTAAAGAGTTCAGCGGCCGCGCGGCGTGCCGAACACGCGCATCAACAGCCAGATCGGGACCACGATGACGGCGCCGAGCAGGAAGTAGCGCCACAGCCAGTTCACCGCGTCGAAGCCGAGATCCCAGAGACGCTGGAACAGGAGGCGGATGCTGTAGATGATGTTCCAGGGATCGAAACCGATCGCCGCCAGCACGACGCCGACCAGGATCGAGAGCAGGACCAGGCGAAACGCGACCGCCAGCGGCGAGCCGCCGAGAAAGCGGTTCAGGCCATCACTGCGGCCGGCCGGCAAATCTCTGACGTCGTGGGCCATCGCAAAACTCCTTGGGCGGATTCGACCCCATTATAGGGCACGGCGAGGCAGATGGGGAACCCGGAACGGGGCGTCAATCCGCTTACAGGAGTTTAATTCGGGCAGCGCGACAGAGCTTCGATTTGGGACCGCGTCGTCGGCGGCCGGCTCCTTAACCTCTCCCGCTTGCGGGAGGGGTCGCGCCGAAGGCGCGGGTGAGGGCTCTCTCCTCTTGGGGAATCCCAATGCGGAGAAACCCTCACCCCAGCCCTCTCCCGCAAGCGGGCGAGGGAGCGCACCTCCGCCTTGGCGATAATCGAGTCTCATCTCAGCACGCTTCAGATCTGGGCGCGTCGTCGGTGGCCGGCTGCTTAACCTCTCCCGCTTGCGGGAGAGGTCGCGCCGAAGGCGCGGGTGAGGGCTCTCTCCTCTTGGGGAATCCCAATCCTCTTGGGGAATCCCAATGCGGAGACACCCTCACCCCAGCCCTCTCCCGCAAGCGGGCGAGGGAGCGCACCTCCGCCTTGGCGATAATCGAGTCTCATCCCAGCACGCTTCAGATCTGGGCGCGTCGTCCTCTCCCGCAAGCGGGAGAGGGGGCGCACCGCTTTCCTGGCCGCAATCGAATGCTTTCAGGCCTCAAGTTCCGCAGCGTCCGCCTTCAGCATCTTTTCCAGCGTTTCCAGCCGGTCCGCCTCCCGCGGCGGCTTGTCCCAGCGCAATCGGCTGATGCGGGGAAAGCGCATGGCGACGCCGGATTTGTGCCGCGGCGAGCGCTGCAGACCCTCGAAGGCAACTTCCAGCACCAGCCCCTTGTCGGGCTCATGCACGACATGCCGGACAGGACCGAATTTTTCCGTGGTGTTACGGCGGACGAAGCGGTCGATCTGCAGCAGCTCCTCGTCGGTGAAACCGAAATAGGCCTTTCCGACCGGCACCAGCTCGTCGCTGGCCTCGCCCTCGGTCCAGACGCCGAACGTGTAGTCGGAATAATAGGACGAGCGCTTGCCGTGGCCGCGCTGCGCGTACATCAGCACGGCGTCGATGATGTGGGGATCGCGCTTCCACTTCCACCACTGCCCCTTCGGCCGTCCCGGCAGATAGGGCGCATCGCGCCGCTTCAGCATCACCCCTTCGACGGCGTCCGCATCCTCACCCGCACCGACGCTGGCCGGATTGGCGCGCGCCGCCGTGAGCGCGTCCCAATTCGCGAAGGGGACGGTCGGCGACAGATCGATGCGGGGATCGTCGAGCTTCTCGATGAACGCCTCCAGCCGTTCGCGCCGCTCGGCAAAGGGTAATTCGCGCAGATCGTTCTCGTCATCGCCGAGCAGGTCATAGGCGCGCAGATGGATCGGAAACTCCTTGATCAGCTTTGGCGAGACGACCTTGCGGTTGAGGCGCTGCTGCAGAACGTTGAAGCTCTGCACGCGGCCCTCGCGCAGGATTAGAAGCTCGCCGTCGATCGCGCCGGGCAGGCGCAGCGATGGCACGAGATCCGGAAAGCTGCCCGTGATGTCCTCGCCGGTGCGCGAATAGAGCCGCGCGGTGATGTGGCCGCGATCGTCGCGGCCGGCGACCGCCTGCACGCGGATGCCGTCCCATTTCCACTCGGCGATGTAGTCGGCGGGATCGAGGTTTTGGAAATCCGTGTCCTCGATCGCATGCGCCAGCATCACCGGGCGGAACGGCGCGGGATCGCGGTTGACCGGCTTGTCGCCGCGGCCTTCCAGCCAGGCGAACAGGTCGAGATAGGGCGGAGAGAGGCCGGGCCAGATCAGCTCGATGTCATGCGGATCCTTGTCGCCGAGCGCCGCGGCCGCAGTTTTTGCCAGCCGCGCGGAGATGCCGATCCGCAAGGCGCCGGTCACGAGCTTCAACAGCGCCCAGCGCCCGGTCTCGTCGAGCTCGTCGAGCCAGCGCTCGAGCTGTCTTGGCAACTCGGTCTTGCCGAGCGTGCGCAGTGTGGTGACGACGTCGGTAAGGGTTGGAGGCGGTGGGTTGTTGTGGTTGCGGGCGTGGGAGGACTCATCGGCATCTTCCCCTGAGCATCCCCCTCCCTGACCCTCCCCCACAAGGGGGGAGGGAAAGGAGAAAGCTGCGCGTCCATCATCTTGGGAATTGCTATCAGCTGTTGTGCTCGGCGGTTGCCGTTCGCTCTGCTGCGCTCCCTCCCCCCTTGTGGGGGAGGGCGGGGGAGAGGGGTGGCTCGGAAAAGACTGCTCGTTATCTAGCACGGCCGCCTTCGGCCACATCAACGCCACCGTCTCCGAGAGATCGCCGACATAATCCCAGGACAACCCGAACAGCACCGGATCGGTGCGCGCCGCGATCAGCTCGCGGATCAGCGCGGGCTTGGCGTGCTTGAAGCTCAGCGCGCCGGTCAGCGCCGCCAGCGCATAGCCGCGGTCGGGATCGCCGACCTCGCGAAAATAGCTGGTGATCAACCGCAGCTTGTTGTTGCGGCCAGGCTCGTAGGCGAGGCGGTCCAGAAGTTCGGCGAAGCGGTTCATGCCTCGGCCTCGTCGGCAAGCGGCGTCTCGCTCTCCTCCTCGTCGCCATAGCCGACGAGATCGAGTGGCTGTGCCTGCAGGCCGCAGCTCTTGCACCAATGCACCAGCGCATCCTCCTGGCCATGGGTGACCCAGACCTCGCCGGCGCCGGTCGCGGCGATGGTGGCTGTGAGGCCATCCCAATCGGCGTGATCGGAAATCACCAGCGGCAGCTCGATCCCCCGTTGTCGCGCGCGGGCGCGCACCCGCATCCAGCCGGAAGCGAAGGCGGTGACCGGATCTGGAAACCGCCGGGTCCAGAGATCCGAGGTCGCCGACGGTGGCGCTAGCGTGATGGTGCCGGCGCGCGCCGCCTTCTTCACGCCCTTGACCGGCCGCAGCTCGCCGAGCGCAATCCCGCGGCTCTGGTAGTAATGCGTGATATTCTCCATCGCGCCATGCAGATAGATCGGCGCGTCATAGCCGGCCTGCCGCAGCAGCGCGATCACGCGCTGCGCCTTGCCGAGCGAATAGGCGCCGACCAGATGCGCGCGTTCCGGAAACAGTGCGACGGAGGCCAGCAACTTCCTCACTTCGTCGGCTGCATCGCCATGCCGAAACACCGGCAGCCCGAACGTCGCCTCGGTGATGAAGACGTCGCAGGGCACCAGCTCGAACGGCGCGCAGGTCGGATCGGGCGCGTCCTTGTAGTCGCCGGAGGCGACAATGCAGGTATCTTTGCAGGTCACGGCAATTTGCGCTGAGCCGAGCACATGGCCGGCCGGATGGAATTTCACGCGGACGTCGCCGAGCCTGATGTCCTCGCCGTACCCGATCGCTTGCGTCGAGCCGGCGAAATTCTCGCCATAGCGCAGCCGCATCATGTCCAGCGTTTCCTGCGTCGCTAGCACCGCGCCATGGCCGGCGCGGGCGTGGTCGGAGTGGCCGTGGGTGATCACGGCCCGCTCGACCGGGCGTACGGGGTCGATATGGAAGCCGCCGGGCTTGCAGCACAGGCCGGCGGCCACAGGCATTAGGATATCGCGCGGACGCATCTGGGTGATATAGGGAGTGCCGGTCACAAAATTCACCCGTCATGCGCGGGCTTGACCCGCGCATCCATCCTCTTAAACAGTGCTTTTTTTGATGGATTGCCGGGCGCCCGGCGATGATGAGCCGAGTTCCATGCCCCTGCGCCTATTCCACTCCTCCGGCGACCTGATGGCCGACCGCCGCTTCGAATTCGCGCGCGACCTCCAGCTCAAGGGCGATCTGCCTGCCGCCGCCGACCTCATCGAGCAGGCGATCGAGCTCGCTCCGAATTTCACTTCGGCCTGGTTCACGCTCGGCGAAATCCGCAGCCAGCTCGGCGGGCGCGACAAGGCCATCGCGGCGTTTCGAAAATCGCGGGAGTGCGACCCGAGCGATCAGCATGGCGCGCACCTGCATCTGATCCGCCTCGGCGACGAGCAATTGTCCGAAATGCCAAAAGCCTATGTGCAGGCCTTGTTCGATCAATATGCGCCGCGCTTCGAGCACGTGCTGATCAACGATCTCGGCTATCGCGCCCCGTCCCTGATCTTCAAGGCGGTGCTGGCCGCGCGCGTCGCGGCGAAGAAGCCGGCGTTCTTCAAGCGCGCCATCGATCTCGGTTGCGGCACCGGGCTGGCGGCAGCTGCGTTCGCCAAGCAGGTCGATCATTTCACCGGGATCGATCTGTCGCCCGGCATGATCAAGCAAGCGCGCGCGACAAATCTCTACGCCGAGCTCGAAGTCGCCGACATGATCGAGGGCCTGCGCGGCAAGAGCGATGCCGGCGCGAACCTCGTCGTGGCGGCGGATGCGTTCGTCTATCTCTCCGACCTTGTCCCGGTGCTGGGCGAAGCCAGGCGCGTGCTTGCATCCGGCGGCGTGCTCGCCTTCACACTGGAGACGCATGACAGCGGCGGCGTCGTTCTTGGCGCAGGCCTGCGCTATGCCCACGCAGCGGAATATGTACGCGGTGCGATCGTCCGGGCCGGGCTCAAGTTCTTGACTCTGGCGTCCGGCTCGCCGCGGATCGAGAACACCGAGCCGGTGCGCGGTATCGTCGTGGTCGCCGAGAAAACTTGAGTCTAGGCGCTACGGCCGTACCGATTTGAGCGTCTTGCGCCGCAAAGCGGCGACTTCTCGCTTGCGAGGCGTGCAGCAATGCCAGCACAATGCGCGCACCAGGGAGAAAACGATAATGACGAAGAATCCATCGCGGCGCGATTTCAGCGCCGCCGCGCTCGCCACCATAGCCTCATCCACTTTGCCCGCGCCTTATGTCTGGGCCGCGGACAAGAAATACGATGCAGGCGCCAGCGACACCGAGGTCAAGATCGGCCAGACCGTGCCGCATTCCGGCCCCGGCTCGCTCTATGGCGTGCTCGG
Organism: Bradyrhizobium sp. 142; assembly: GCF_023074015.1. Taxonomy (NCBI): domain Bacteria; kingdom Pseudomonadati; phylum Pseudomonadota; class Alphaproteobacteria; order Hyphomicrobiales; family Nitrobacteraceae; genus Bradyrhizobium; species Bradyrhizobium sp. 142. The sequence continues at coordinate 129,782 of NZ_JADPKQ010000073.1, read as the reverse complement.
CCGCGTCGGCGAAGCCTATTTCCAGATGCTGAACGAGAAGGGCGGCATCAACGGCCGCAAGGTCAAGTTCCTGACTATGGACGACGCCTACAGCGCGCCGAAATGCGTCGAGGCGACGCGGCGTCTGGTCGAGCAGGAGGAAGTGCTTGCGCTCTACGGCTCGCTCGGCACCGCGCCGCAGACCGCCGTGCACAAATACCTGAACTCCAAGGGCGTGCCGCAGCTCCTGCTCAACACCGGCGCATCCAAGTGGAATAATCCCAAGGAGTTCAAATGGACCATGGCGGGCCTGCCGCTGTATCCGACCGAGGCGCGCATCCTGGCCCGCCACGTCGTCAGCGTGAAGCCGAACGCCAAGATCGGCATCCTCTACCAGAACGACGATTTCGGCCGCGACTTCCTTGGTCCGTTCAAGAAGGTTCTGGCCGATGCCGGCGGCACCGCGCAGGTGATCATGGAGCAAACCTACGATCTGACCGATCCGACCGTCGATTCCCAGCTCATCAATCTCTCCAAGTCGGGCGCCGACGTGTTCTACAACATCTCCACCGGCAAGGCGTCGTCGCAGTCGATCCGGAAGGTGGCGGAGCTCGGCTGGAAGCCGCTGCAATTGCTCTCCGCCGGCTCGACCGGAAAGTCCATCCTCAGTGCCGCCGGATCCGAGAACGCATCCGGCATCGTCGCGATCCGCTATTCCAAGGATTCGGGCCCCGGACCGTGGGAGAACGACAAGGACGTGATCGCGTTCGACACGCTGCGCAAGAACTATCTGCCGAACATCGATCCCGACAACACCATCGCCTATGCCGGTTACGGCCAGGCCGTGAGCATGGGCGAGATCCTGCGCCGCTGCGGCGGCGAGCTCACCCGCGAAAACGTGCTCAAGCAGGCCGCAAACCTCAACGGCTTCCATTCGCCGTTCTTCCTCGACGGCGTCGACTATAGCTACACGCCCGACGATTACACGCCGATGAAGACGCTGTTCATCTCGACCTTCAATGGCAAGGACTGGCAGGTCTCTGATAAGCCCGTGACGGAGTAGCTTTCTTCCCTTCTCCCCTTGTGGGAGAAGGTGGCGCGAAGCGCCGGATGAGGGATTCTTTCCGCGAATTCGATAAGCATTGACGCGCGCGGAGAAATTCACCCGTCTTCGATGCTACGCATCGAAGCCACCCTCTCCCACAAGGGGAGAGGGGACAGCGGCACCTCGCTCATCCACGCCACCCCCTCGACGAACCCGCCCCCACGGCTTACCTGTGATGCCGTGCCGCCCCGCATCCTCACCGCATCGGCCGAGCCGGCCGCATTGCTGCCCGATCGCTTCCAGCAATGGTTCGCGGCGCGTGGCTGGGCGCCGCGGGCGCACCAATTGGCGCTGCTGGAAAAGGCGCGCGAAGATCGCTCCGCGCTGCTGATCGCGCCGACCGGAGCCGGCAAGACGCTCGCGGGATTTCTGCCGACGCTGGTTGAGCTGAGTTCTGCGCCCGCAGCTCCCGCGAAATCGGTGGTCTCCACCGGCCGCAGCCTGCAGCGCAGCGGCGGCCTGCACACGCTCTACATCTCGCCGCTGAAGGCGCTCGCCGTCGACATCGCGCGCAATCTGGAACGGCCGGTCGCGGAGATGGGGCTGCCGATCAAGATCGAGACCCGCACCGGCGACACGCCGGTGTCGCGGCGGCAGCGGCAGCGGCGCTATCCGCCCGACGTGCTGCTGACGACGCCCGAGCAGCTTGCGCTGCTGCTGTCGTCCGACGACGCGCCGTTCCTGTTCTCATCGCTCAAGCGCATCGTGCTCGATGAGCTGCACGCGCTGGTGACCTCCAAGCGCGGCGATCTCTTGTCGCTCGGGCTGGCGCGGCTATGGCGCTTGGCGCCGCAAATGCGCGCGATCGGCCTGTCGGCGACGGTGGCCGAGCCGGAATCGCTGGCGCGCTTCCTGGTGCCGCAACCCAAGGAAAAGCCGGAGGCCGCCGACATCGTCGTCGCCGGCGGCGCAGCGCCGCCGCTGGTCGAGATGCTCGACACCCGCGAGCGGCTGCCCTGGGCCGGCCACAGCGCCCGCCACGCGCTTCCCGAGCTCTACGATCTGATCAAGGCGAACAAGACGACGCTGGTCTTCGTCAACACCCGCAGCCAGGCCGAGATGCTGTTCCAGCAGCTCTGGCGCATGAACGACGACAACCTTGCGATCGCGCTGCATCACGGCTCGCTCGATGTCGCGCAGCGCCGCAAGGTCGAGGACGCCATGTCCGCAGGAAAACTGCACGGCGTGGTCTGTACTTCTTCGCTCGACCTCGGCGTCGATTGGGGCGACGTCGATCTGGTCGTCAATATCGGCGCGCCCAAGGGCGCCTCGCGGCTGATGCAGCGAATCGGCCGCGCCAATCACCGCCTCGACGAGGCCTCGCGCGCGGTGCTGGTGCCGGCGAATCGTTTCGAGGTGCTGGAGTGCCGCGTCGCAATCGACGCCATCGCAGAGAATGCGCAGGACACGCCGTCGCTGCGCCTAGGGGCGCTCGACGTGCTGGCCCAGCACGTGCTCGGCTGCGCCTGCGGCGAGCCGTTTCTCTCGGGCGAGCTCTATGACGAGGTCCGCACCGCCGCGCCCTACGCCGATCTCACGCGGCAGGATTTCGACGACGTCGTCGATTTCGTCGCCACCGGCGGCTACGCGCTGAAGACCTACGAGCGTTTCGCCCGCATCAAGCAGGACAAGCAAGGCCGCTGGCGTGTCGCCAATCCAAAGGTGCGGCAGAGCTACCGCATGAATGTCGGCACCATCGTCGCGGACGACATGCTGAAGGTGCGGCTGGTGCGCTCGCGCAGCGGCGGTGCGGGCTCGACGGGGGTGATCGCGCGCAGCGGCAGGCTGCTCGGCGAGATCGAGGAAGCCTTCATCGAGGGCCTCGCGCCCGCCGACACCTTCGTGTTCAGCGGCGAGGTGGTGCGCTACGAGGCGCTGGTGGAGGACCAGGTCTATGTCTCGCGTGCCAACGACAAGGACCCGAAAGTGCCGTCCTACATGGGCGGCAAGTTTCCGCTCTCGACCTATCTCGCCGAACGCGTGCGCCGCCTGCTCGATGACGGGCGCGCCTGGGGTGCCTTGCCCGAGCAGGTGCGCGACTGGCTGTCGCAGCAAAAAGATGTCTCGCGCGTGCCCGCGGTGCGCGAGCTGCTGGTCGAGAGTTTTCCGCGCGCGAACAAGCATTATCTGGTCTGCTATCCCTTCGAAGGGCGCCTCGCGCATCAGACGCTCGGCATGCTGCTGACGCGCCGGCTGGAGCGTGCCCGCGCCCGGCCGCTCGGCTTCGTCGCCAACGAATATGCGATCGCGGTCTGGACGCTCGGCGACATGTCTTTCATGATCCGCAACGGCAGGATCGATCTTAACGCGCTGTTCGACCCTGATATGCTCGGCGACGACCTTGAAGCGTGGCTCGCCGAATCCGCATTGATGAAGCGCACCTTCCGCAACTGCGCAATCATCTCCGGGCTGATCGCGCGCCGTCACACCGGCGAGGAGAAAAGCCGCCGCCAGGTGCTGTTCTCGACCGATCTCGTCTACGATGTGCTGCGCAAGCACCAGGCCGATCACGTCCTGCTGCGTGCCGGGCGCGCGGATGCCGCCTCCGGCCTGCTCGATCTGCGCCGTCTCAGCGACATGCTGACCCGTATCCAGGGCCGCATCACCCATCGGGAACTCGACCACGTCTCTCCGCTCGCCGTCCCCGTGATGCTGGAAATCGGCCGCGAGTCAGTTTATGGCGAAGCTGGAGACGAGCTGTTGGCGGAAGCTGCCGACGAGCTCGTCAAAGAGGCGATGTCGTAAACGGCAACAATGGTTCTTTGGGTCGCAACTCTATCCACATCGTCATGCCCGGGCTTGCTCGCCCGGCGAAGCCTTGGCGTAGCCGGGACCCGGGCATCCACGTCTTTCTTGCCGCGGCAAGAACGTGGATGGCCGGGACAAGCCCGGCCATGACGGAGCACGTGGCCTTTTCAGTGACGACGACGCGCAGCGTCGATGTCGCAAGTATTTCACTTCACGCCGATCTCTCCGGCGCCTTGTTCTGGGAAGAGCAGCGCCTGCTCGTCGTCTCCGACCTGCACCTGGAAAAAGGCTCCAGTTATGCCACGCGCGGCGTGCTGCTGCCGCCTTACGACACGGTCGCAACGCTCGGCCGGCTCGCTGCGGTCATCTCCCGCCATGATCCGCGCATCGTCATCGCGCTTGGCGACAGTTTTCACGATCGCACCGCGCATGGACGCCTGTCGGCGGATGATCGCGATGCCGTCAGCGCGCTGCAGTCCGGTCGCGACTGGATCTGGATCTCCGGCAATCATGATCCGGCGCTGCCGCGCGATCTCGGCGGCACCGTCGCAGACGAAGTCGCAATCGGCCCGATCACCTTCCGCCATGAGCCGACCGGCGCGCGCGGCGAAATCGCCGGCCATCTGCATCCCAAGGCGCGCGTCTCGACGCGCGGCCGCTCGATGGAGCGCCGCTGCTTCGCCTGCGACGGGATACGCGCCGTGATGCCCGCCTTCGGCGCCTATGCCGGCGGCCTCAGCATCCGCGACGCGGCGTTCGCAAAGATCTTTCCGAACAACGGCTTCGTCGCGCACTTGCTCGGCGACCGCCGCGTCCATGCCATCGCCGCCTCCCGGTGCTATTGAGATGCGCACTTCGTAGGGTGGGTTAGCGAAGCGTAACCCACCTCTTTTGCTGCCGCGGCGACAAACAGTGGTGGGTACGCCGGCGGACTGTGCTTCGCGCAGCCGCAGAGCTAACCCACCCTACGCAGTCTCATTAAGCCGCCTTCGCCTGCACATCATCGCAGAACTCGGCGAGCCGATCCGCCAGCCGCAGCGTCGCCGGGCTGGCGCCAGGCGACGCCATCAACGCGACCTCGGTCTTGTCGATCGGCGCAAAGCCGTCCTTGGCGGTCAGCACGCGGTGATCGGACTGGATCGCCATCTCCGACAAGATGCTCAGGCCCATGCCGGCGGCAACAGCGGCCTGGATGCCGGCGAGGCTCGATGAGGTGTAGGCCATGTGCCAGGGCCGGCCGGCGCTTTCGAGCGCGTGGATCGCGCCGGCGCGGTAGAGGCAGCCGAGCGGGAAGCCGATCAGCGGAACGGAAGCGGCGTCCGCGTCAATCGGATGGCGCTTGCTGGTGACCCAGTGCACCCGCTCCGGCCACACCGCAATCGCATCCTTCCCGCCGGCCGCGCGCTTGAAGAGCGCAAGATCAAGCTCGCTGCGTTCGAGATCGCGCGCCAGGTTCTTGCTCTGGTCGGCGCGTACGTCGAGCCGCAGGCCGGGATGGGAGCGCGAGAACGCAGCCAGCAGTTTTGTCAGCCGGTACGCCGCGAAATCCTCGGGGATGCCGAGCCGGATCGCGCCTTCGCTGTCCGGCTGGCGCAGCACGTCGCGCGCCTCCTCGGCGAGCGACAAAAGCCGCCGCGCGTAGGACAGCAGCCGCTCGCCGGCTTCGGTCGGGCGCACGTCCTTGCCGTCACGATGCAGCAGCACCTGGCCGACGTCCTCCTCGAGCCGCTTGATCTGCTGGCTGACGGTCGATTGTGTGCGGTGGACGCGCTCGCCGGCACGGGTGAAACCGCCGGCATCGACCACCGAGACGAAGCTGCGCAGCAGCTCGAGATCGAGCATGGCCGCCTCCATTCGAAAATCCACTGATCAAAAGTTAATCATTTAATTTCCAAATGACAAGGGACGTCCCTAGATCGACGGCAAAGGAGAATGTCCCCCATGTCGCTCGCCCCCTCGATTTCGGTTCCCCGCAGCCGCTTCAACACGCTGCCGCTCGCTATCGGCCTGTTCTGCCTGCTCTGGAGCTATGCCTTCGTCGCCGGCAAGATTGGCGTCACCCATTGCCCGCCGCTGATCCTGCTCGCCGCGCGCTTCTCGCTCGCCGGCATATTGATCGTCAGCGCCACGCTGATCCGCGGCGACGGTTGGTCGCTGTCCTGGCGCGACGCCGCAATCTTCACCGTGATCGGCATCGCCAACAACGCGCTCTATCTCGGGCTTGGCTATACCGGCCTGCAATCGGTCTCCGCCGGTCTTGGCGGCCTGATCGTCTCGGCAAATCCGGTGTTCACGGCGGGTCTCGCCGCGCTCCTGCTCGGCGAAGGCATGACCTGGCGCAAGGCGAGCGGCCTGCTGCTCGGCGTCATCGGCGTGACGGCGATCGTCTGGCACCGGCTGTCGGTCGGCACCGACTCATTTCACGGCATCATGTTCACGCTGGCCTCGCTCGCCTCCATCGTCGCCGGCACGATCCTGTTCAAGCTGCTTTCGCCGAAGGGCAGCCTGTGGATCGGCAACGGCGTCCAAAATCTCGCCGCCGGCATCGTGCTGACGCCGGTTGCGCTCACTTTCGCCGACGTCCATGCGATCGATGTCACGGCGAGCCTGATCGGCGCCTTCGCGTTCCTCGTGCTGGGCGGCTCGATTCTCGCCTACTGGCTCTGGTTTCATCTCCTGAAAGTGTGTGGCGCCACCGCGGCCAGTGCCTATCATTTCCTGATGCCGCCGCTCGGCATGCTGTTCGCCTTCCTGGTGCTCGGCGAGCATGTCGAGGCGCGCGACCTCTTCGGCATCATCCCGGTCGCGCTCGGCATTTATCTGGTGACGCGGCCCGCCGCGAAGCCAGTTTCGTAAGAGGAGTTGACTATGCCCATTTCCATCACCCTGATCGGCGGCCCCACCGCGCTGATCGACATCGACGGCTTTCGCCTGCTCACCGACCCCACCTTTGATGCACCTGGCGCCTACCAATTGCCGCATGTGAAGCTCGAGAAGACGATCGGACCTGCCTTGAAAGCCGACGCGATCGGGCCGGTCGATGCCGTTCTGCTCAGCCACGACCAGCATTCGGACAATCTCGACAATTCCGGCCGCGACTTGCTCAAAAGCGTGGAGCGCGTGCTGACGACAGAAGCGGGCGCCAAGCGCCTCGGCGGCCACGTCGAAGGCCTCGCGCCTTGGGGCACCGCGCATGTGAAAGATCGCGACGGCAACTCACTCACCATCACCGCGACACCTGCGCGTCACGGTCCGGCCGGCATCGAGCCGCTGTCGGGCGATGTCATCGGCTTCGTGGTGTCGTCGAGCAGGAAGGACACCAGCCCGGTCTATATCAGCGGCGACACCACCTGGTTCGACGGCGTCGCCGAGGTCGCGCGCCGCTTCAAATGCGGCGTGGTGATGCCGTTCGCCGGCGCCGCGCAAACGCGCGGGCCGTTCCACCTCACCATGGATACCAACGACGCGATCGAGACCGCGCGCGCCTTCCCGGATGCGATGATCGTTCCCGTGCACACGGAGGGGTGGGCGCATTTCCGACAGAACAGCGAGGATCTGCGTAAGACCTTTGACATGCTGGGCTTCGGGCCGCGGTTGCGGCTGCTGGAGCCGGGCGTGCCGACGGTGGTGGAGGCGCCGTGATCGGCAGCTGTCGCTGCGAGAAGTGAATACAAGCTGCTTCCCCAACGTCGTCCTGGCGAAAGCCAGGACCCATTACCCCGACTGGTTCTTGTTGCGGCAAGCTGTAGCCAAAAGAGTTCTGTAACAACTATGGCCTGTGGCAATGGGTCCCGGCTTTCGCCAGGACGACTCGGAGAAACGATTGTCCGCTTTCGCTAACAACGAATGCACCCCTCAATCCTTGCGAAACACGATCGACGCCATCCACCCCGTCATTAGCGCCATCGCTGCCGTGACGAGGCCGTAGACCAAGCCGTTCTGTCGAGCATTTGTCGCGACGAACTGTTCAAAGCCGACCTTGACGATCTCGAAGGCGGTGTCGGTCTTGCCGATGAACGCGCCGTTCGCGAACAGTTTTATCTCGACCTCATAGGTCCCGATCGGCACCTCCGCCGGCAACGGAATGCCGGTGCGGAACAGAGTCGGCGTCAGGAACGTCACCGCGGCGGCGTCCTCGCGATAGAGCCCGCGCTGGGTGCGCAGGCGGATGAAGGCTGAACGGAACGCGTCGTTCGGCACCACGTCGGCATAGTCGCCGCTGACGCGCTGCATCAACAGCACGTTGTTGAGCCCGATCTGCTGCCGCCGCGCGATCTCGGGCGAGGTGATCGCCTCGAAGGAGCGGTTGGCGAACAGCGCCAGATAGCTCGGTACCTGCAGGAACTGCCGGTAGTCGGTGTTGATCCAGATGCCGAACGTGTGCTCCTTGCGCCGCGTCACCATGTCGGCACGCGGACCCATCACGGTCACCACCAGATCGTAAGTCGTGCGGTCGGCGGGCGTCGAGGCGTCCTTCTCGACTGAGCCGAACAGCACCAGCTCCTCGCCGGAATAGTTCGGCGTCACTGTGACGCGGTGGTTGGAGACCGACACGATCAGCCGCTCGGCGCGCGCGGCGCCGCTCAGCAACAGGACGAGAAGAGCTGCAACAAGTGCGCGCATCATCCGCTCACTCCCAGCTCGCGGATCGTAAAGAGATCCTCCGGCCGGATCACGAGCTCGACGGCGAAGCGGACGCCGACCGAGAGGATCAAAAGGCCCAGCAGCAGCCGCAACTGCTCGCCGCGGATCTTCTGGCCCGCGCGTGCGCCGAACTGCGCACCAGTGACGCCGCCGACCATCAGGATCAGCGCCAGAACCGCATCGACCAGATGATTGGTCACGGCATGCAGCAAGGTCGCGAACAACATGGTGACCAGCGTCAGGATCATCGAGGTCCCGATCACCGTCGAGGTCGGCACCCGCAGCAGATAGATCATGATCGGCACCAGGATGAAGCCGCCGCCGATGCCCATGATAGCGCCGATGAAGCCGATCAGGATGCCGACGATCACCACGGGAATCACCGACAGATAGATTTTCGAGCGCTTGAACCGCATCTTCAGCGGCAGGCCGTGGATCCAGTTGTGTGTGCGCCGCGGTGGGACAGTGCCGCGCCGGGTTCGCATCAGGGCGCGCAGGCCCTCGGAGAACATCACGCTGCCGACCGTGCTGAGCAGCACGACATAGGACAGCGCGATCATCAGGTCGAGCTGCCCGAGTGCGCGAAGCTGCGTAAACGTCCACACGCCGAGCGCGGTGCCGGTCACGCCGCCGCAGAGCAAGACGCTCGCAAGCGCCGGATCGATCGCGCGCCGCCGCCAATAGGAGAGCGCACCGGAAAAGGACGAGGCGGCAATGTGGCTCGCGACCGAGGCGACCGCGACCGCCGGCGTGATCCCGATGAAGATCAGGAGCGGCGTCATCAGAAACCCGCCGCCGATCCCGAACATGCCGGAGACGAAGCCGACCGCGGCGCCCATCGCCAGCACGAGAAACACGTTGACCGGAAGATCGGCGATCGGGAGGTAGAGCTGCATCGGGGACCACGCTCCGGCGAGACGGATCGATTTCGCGGAATGCTCGCAGGAAGACGGAACGATTGCCGCGCCCCTCAATAGCCGAATTCGCCGCCGTGAGGGATTAGGAATTTTGGGTGTGGTGAACGAAGGCCGCGGGCTTGCTCCGCCTCTCCCGCATGCGGGAGAGGCCGACGCGCTCGAAGAGCGCGGCGGGTGAGGGCTCTCGCCACGCAGGGATGTCCTCCGCAATCCTCAAAAATCCCGACGCGGAGACACCCCCACCCCAGCCCTCCCCCGCAAGCGGGAGAGGGAGCCCAGTGCCGATGTCGCCGCATCGTGCACTCCATATGCGATTGCCCTGCGTTTGCGTTTGCGGGTGAGGGCTGGGGGTATCTCCTCAATCGACAATCCCAATGTGGAGAGAACCCCCACCCGCCGCGCTTCGCGCGTCGACCTCCCCCGCAAGCGGGAGAGGTGCACCGAGCCAGCGGCCAGATCGATTTAACCTAGAGCTATTGGGCTCTAACGCGCAGCCGAGGCCGAGCGCTTGGTCGCGACCGGCTTCGGTGCGGGCTTTGCGCTCGTCTGCGCTGCGCTGTCCCAGCCGCCAGCGGGCGCCGTCACATTGACGGCGTCGTCGGGCTGCGGCTCGGCGCTGAAGGTCTGGATCGCGAGCTTGGCGGCGGCGAGTGACTGCGCGTCGAGGCGTTTTGCGATGTCGTCGCGCTTGCCTGCCGCATCCGCGTCGCCCTGGGCTGCCGCGAGGGTGAACCATTTGTAGGACTCGGCGAGGTTCTGCTCCACGCCGATGCCGCGGGCGTAGAGGATGCCGAGGTTGAACTGGCTATCGGCGACGCCGCGATCGGCGGCCTTGCGGAACCACTGCGCCGCGCTCTTGTAGTTGGCGCCGCGTCCGCCACCGTCGGCATCGAGCACTGCGAGATTGTGCATCGCCTTGGCGTTGCCGCGCTCTGCCGCCTGCGTGTAGTAGCGGCGGGCGATGTCGGCGTCCTTCTGCACGCCGAGTCCCTTTTCGTACAGCGTGCCGAGCCGGAAGGTCGCGGGCACCACGCCGGCCTGCGCCGCGCGGTCGTACCATTTGGCGGCTTCGTCGTAATTCGCAGGTGCGCCTTTGCCTTCGGCAAAGCGCACGCCGATCTCGTAGGCCGCGGCCGCATCGCCCTTCATGGCGGCGGCGCGCAGCACCGGGCCGCCGATGCCGCCAGGCAGCTTCTCGCCCGACGGCACCTGGACCTGACCGAGCCTCGCGCGGCTCGTGCCCGAAAGCGCGCCGGTGATATCGCCGCCCGCGGGCGAGGGTGGTGCCACAGTAGCAGGCGGCGGGATTTCGACCGAAGCCGTACCACCGGGGCTGGCGGGAGCCGGCGCAGAATTGTTCTGAGATTGCCGGCCCATCGGCGTCGGCGAGGTCATCGACGGCGTGACCTGCTCCGGCGTGGCGGGCTTGTTCTCGACCGGCGGCGGAGCCTGCGGCGCAGGCTCGCTGGAATTCTCCATCGCCTGCGGCGGCGGCGCACTGCCGCCTTCGAGGAGATTCATTGCCATCTTGAAGGTGCCGAGCACGATCACGACCACGCTCGCGCCGACCAGCAGCGAGCGGATCTTCGAGGTGATGGTCGAGCCGCCTTCCTGGCCTTTGTCCTTGCGGCCGGCGCTCGCCGCCTTGGCGCCGCGGCCGGGCTTCTCGGGCTGCGCGGCTGCGGCTTGCGCAGCGCGGCGCGCGGCTGCGATGAAGCTCGACGACGACACCGGCTCCTTCGGCGCGGCAGGAATTTCGCTGATTGCACTTTCGGACGCGGCAATGCGCTCCGACGGCGTGGCAATGCGTCCGCCCGGCCGTGTGCCCGGCTCGAGCGGATGATCCGGCGGCAGCTCGGGCGCAATGGCGGCGCGTGCGGGCGCCGTATGCGGCTCGAGGATTTCGCTGATCGCGCGCGGCGGAACGGGCGCCATCGACATTGGCGGCGGTGCGGCCGCATGGAATTCGCGCGGCGCAGCCACGAAGGTGGCCTGCGCCGCTTGCGCGGCGGCGGGATTGGGCAGCTCGGGCTTGGGGTCGTATTTCGGCTGCGGCTGCGGCGGCCGCTGCTCGCGCGCCATCGGCGCGGGCTCGATCGGCAGGGAGAGTGCGGCCGGCATCGGCTGCGGCGCAGGGGCCGGTGGCGCGGTGCGCACGGCGCGCAGGTCGCCCTCGATCATCGAGAGGCGATCGACGACATGGCCTAGCGTGTTGTGCACGGCCTCCAGCGAATCCTGGGTGCTCCGGTTGGTCTCGGCCTGATTGAAGCGGATGTCGGAGAGCTCGCGCTTGACGAGGTCGACCACGCCGGAATCGGCAGGCTGCGCCGAATTGCGGCTCTCGGCGAGCGCCGAATAGGTCGCCTGTTGTCGCTCAAGGTGCCGCAGGATGTCGTGCAGCCCGTCCTCGACGCGGCTCAGATTTCCGCCGCGCGGATCGGAGGCGGCTTCGATCCGCTCGAGCAGGTAGGAGACGCGCTGTTCCAGATGCGCAAATGTCGAGGCCGAGTCGCTGCCGACCTGCATGCGGTCGAAACGGTCCGACAGCGCGCGGATGGCGCTTTCCAGATGTTCGGTGCTTTCGGACGGTGCCGGCCGCTCGCGCGTTTCCAGCGCGGCCGTCAGCGCCGCGATGCGCTGCTCCAGCACGGCAAAGCTGTCGCTGGGGCCGGACGCGCGGGTGATCTGGTCGATCTTGGACGACAGCAGCTGCACGTCGTCGGAAAGCCGGGCCAGCGCCTCGTTGGAGGCGACGTTGGAGACGATGCCGCGCAGCGCCGAGATCGCGCCTTCGAGCTGCCGTACCGTGGAGGGATCGTCATTGGCGCGCAGGATCAAATCGAGCTTGGCGCCGAGATTGCGGATCGCCTCGTCATAGCCGGTGAGCTGCTCGGCTGGCGTCAGCGTGCGCAGCACCTGCTTGATCTCAGACAGCGCGCGCTCGACGCCGGCGAGCGCCTGGCCGTCGGTGCCGGTGGAGCGGGTTTCGTCGATGCGACGGTGCAGCGAGCGGATCTCGTTCTCGATCGATTCGATCGCGCGGCGCGGCATCGCCTCGGTGATGGCGTGGCGGATTTCCGCGAGCTCGCTGCGGAAGGCGTTGATCGCCTGCTCGGAATTGTCGGGGCGCTGGAGCGCCTCGATCTGGCTGGTGATCTTGAGCAGGTGCCGTTCGAGCGACGAGAAATCCGGTCCCGGCTGCGATGGCGGCGGCGCGTAGGCGGATGCGGGCGGCGCCATCGGCGGCAAGGGCGTGGCCGTGGGTGCGATCGATGGCGCCGCGCGCGGCGGCATCTGCCGCGGCACGAAGGCGTCGAGCTCGCTCTGGCGTGCGGTGATCTCGGCGACCGCGACGTCGAATGAAGCGGGGCTCAGCGGGGGTGAGCTGCGATAAACCTGCGCGGCCGCGCGCTCGACCGCATCGGCCTGGCGCTGGCGCGGTTCGACTGGGGCCTGCCGCGGCGGCGGAGGCTGTTGCGGCTTTGCGATTTGCGACAGCCGGGCATCGAGCCGCGAGATCGCATCGTTCAGCTGGCGCGCAACGCCCTGCTCGCGCGAGACCTCTTTTTCGCGCGAAGAGTCTTGTTCGCGCGAAGAGTTTTGGCGCGGCGCCGGCTTGGAAATCCGTTCGATCTGCTGGGTGATCGCGTCGAGCCGCTGGTGGATGTCGGCGACTTCGCGGCTTTCCTGGCTCGGGACGTGGGCTGCTTGCGGACGCTGCTCGTAAGGTCCGCGAAAGTTCGGCGGGGCAGCTTCGCCAAGCGTGGAGTTCAGCCAATCGTTGAGTGACATCCCGGCGCGACGCGCAGCAGCTTCGGCCCGCTCCCGGACGGATGGATCGATGCCGTCAACACTCCACGATACGCGCGAATTCATGACTCTGTCCGGTCCCGACTCCGGCGCCCCACCCGGCGCCTCCAGCCTCCCCACGCGTGCCGGTTGCAAGACAATCGAATTTGGCGCGGGTCGTCTGCCTCGAAAACCGACTTTTGTCTGTTACGGTAAATAACGGGTTAAGGAACGCGTTGACGGTGTCTTAAAGTTGGGCGGCGGGAACTCGGTGGGCTTGGCTTTGAGCTTTCGCCACGTGATCGGTGCGCTCCCTCCCCCGCGCGCGGGGGAGGGGTGGGGAGAGGGTGCTTCTGCAATCGAGGACCCCCCAGAGGAGAAAGCCCTCACCCGCGCCTTCGGCGCGACCTCTCCCGCAAGCGGGAGAGGTGACGAGCACCGCGACGCCTCAACTCTTCCCCTCGCGCTTGCCGTCCTCCAGCGGCACCACCGTGCCCGTGCCGCTCATGGCCGACAGCGCCTCGAGCGCCTCCTCGCAGAAGTCCGCCACCATCTGCTCGTGCCGGGCGCCGAGGCGGAGCAGGAGCAAATTACCAAGGTCGACCACGCCCGAGGCCGTTCCTTCCGGAAAGCGCTTCTTCAGGATGCGCTCGTAGTTCTCGTGGCGGTCGCGATGGTGCTCGAGCCGGGCCATCAGGTCGGTGCGCAGCGGCTCGATGTCGATGCTGTCCAGCGCATGCAGCCGCACCAGGAGGTCGTCCTTGATCGAGGGCGGCGTGCTCGGCCGCGCGGCCCAGTGCCGCAGCGCTGTTCGGCCCTCGGGAGTGAGCGTATAGACGAGTTTATTGGGTTTGCCTGATTGCACGACTTCGCGCCCCAGGATGTAGCCCCGGTCGCGCAACTTGGAGAGTTCGCGGTAGATCTGCTGGTGGTCGGCCTTCCAGAAGAAGCCGATCGAGGAGTCGAACGTCTTGGCGAGCTCATAGCCCGTCATCGGACGTTCGGTCAGGCATGCGAGGATCGCGTCGCCCAGCGCCATGGCATCGGCCTCTCGTCTTGGATGTTAACAATCGGCTTGACTTTATGCGTATCGGCGCATATGCGTCAATGTGCATATAAAGCGGCTTAGAGGCGGGCCAAAGACCCGTCCCAAAGATCCAGCGAAATCAACCTTTTCGCTACTGTGCATGGGGTTGTCTTCGCGTCTTTTTGTCCAGGCCTTTAGTTAGGGAGGCACCTGAGAATGACCGGCCTCGATTCCTGGTACGGCTACATGAGGTCTCATGACCGCGCAGCGCTCTGGGACCTGCTCCATCCCGACGCCATCTTCGAAAGTCCCGTCGTGCACTCGCCCCAGCGCGGCCGCGACATCACCTTCAAATATCTATCCAGCGCCGAGAAGGTGCTCGGTGGCCCGGGCTTCACCTATGTCGGGGAGTGGACCAGCGAGAGCGGCGCCGTGCTCGAATTCAAGACCATGATCGACGGTATCGAGATCAACGGCGTCGACATCATCAGCTTCGACACTGACGGCCGCATCACGCATTTCAAGGTGATGGTGCGTCCGCTCAAGGCCATCAACATGCTGCATCGCCGGATGGCGGAGCAACTCGCCGCACAAGTGTAGTAACTTCCACTACTTCAACGCCCCATGCCGGGAGAACGCCATGCCGATCTACAAAGCCCCCGTCGAAGACATGAACTTCCTGCTCAACGACGTCTTCCAGATCGACCGCTACGACAATCTGCCCGGCTTCAGCGATGCCTCCAGTGACGTGCGCGAGGCGATTTTGGGCGAAGCCGCAAAGCTCGCCGAAGAGGTGCTCCAGCCGCTGAATCGCGTGGGCGATCTCGAAGGCTGCAAGCGTGCCGATGACGGCAGCGTCACCACGCCGAAAGGCTTCAAGGAGGCCTTCAAGCAGGTCGCCGAAGGCGGCTGGCTTGGCCTGTCGGCGCCGACCGAATTCGGCGGGCAGGGCCTGCCGGTGACGCTTAGCCAGGCGGTCAACGAATTCCAGATCTCCGCCAACATGGCGTTCTCGATGTATGGCGGCCTCACCATGGGCGCGACCGCTGCGCTCCTCGTGCACGGCACGCCCGAACAGAAGCAGACCTACGTGCCGAAGATGGTGGCGGGCGAATGGACCGGCACCATGAACCTGACCGAGCCGCATTGCGGCACCGATCTCGGTATGCTCCGCACCAAGGCGGTGCGCCAGGCCGACGGCAGCTTCAGGATCACGGGCACCAAGATCTTCATCTCGGCCGGCGAGCATGATCTCGCGCCCAACATCATCCACCTTGTGCTCGCCCGCATCGAGGGCGCACCAGCCGGCATCAAGGGCGTCTCGCTGTTCGTGGTGCCGAAATTCCTGGTCAACGCCGACGGATCGATCGGGCAGCGCAACGGCGTGGTGTGCGGCTCGATCGAGCACAAGATGGGTATCCACGGCAATTCCACTTGCGTGATGAATTACGACAGCGCCACCGGCTGGCTGATCGGCGAAGAGAACAAGGGCATGCAGGGCATGTTCGTGATGATGAACGAGGCGAGGCTCGGCGTCGCCGTGCAGGGCCTCGCCCAGTCCGAAGTTGCCTATCAGAACGCGGTCGCCTATGCGCGCGAGCGCATCCAGGGACGTTCGCTCACCGGCACCAAGGCGCCGGACAAACAAGCCGACCCGATCATCGTGCATCCCGACGTGCGGCGCACGCTGCTCTCGATCCGCTCCTTCAACGAGGCCGCGCGCGCCTTCGTGATGTGGACCGCGCTGAAGAGCGATGTCGCCCACCGCTCCGAGGATCCCAAGGACCGTCAGGCTGCCGACGATCACATGGGCCTGATGACGCCGGTGCTGAAAGGCTTCCTCACCGATTACGGCTTTGCCAACGCGGTGCAGGCGCAGCAGATGTATGGCGGCCACGGCTACATTGCCGAGCAGGGCATGGAGCAGTTCGTGCGCGATGCCCGCATCGCCATGATCTATGAAGGCGCCAACGGCATCCAGGCGCTCGATCTTGTCGGCCGCAAGCTGCCGCGCGACGGCGGCCGCGCCATCATGGCGTTCTTCGGCGAGGTCATGGGCTTTGCCAAGGAGAACAGCGGCGACGAGGCGATGAAGCCCTTCGTTGCCCCGCTCTCGACTGCGCTCGGCCATCTCCAGCAGGCCACCACCTGGCTGATGCAGAACGCGATGGCAAAGCCGGACAACGCCGGCGCCGCCGCAACCGATTACCTGCATCTGTTCGGTTTCGTCACGCTCGGCTACATGTGGGCGCGCATGGCGAAGGTCACCCAGGCCAAGATTGTCGAAAGCGGAGCCACGCCCTATCTGTCGACAAAACTCGTCACCGGTCGCTTCTTCATGGAGCGGATGCTGCCGGAGACCGCGGCCAATCTCGCGCGCATCCAGGCCGGCTGCGCCACCATCATGGAATTGCCGGCGGAAGCTTTCTGAAGCAGCTCCCGCCGCGAGTCGTCCAATCTCAGATCAAGATCATTACATCAGGAGGGCGTCATGCCTGAGGCATTCATCTACGATCACGTCCGCACCCCGCGCGGCCGCGGCAAGGCCGACGGCGCGCTGCACGAAGTGACTGCGCTAGCGCTTGCCACGGTGCCGCTGAAGGCGCTGAAGGATCGCAACAACCTGCAGGAAGATTCCGTCGACGATGTCATTCTCGGCGTGGTCGATCCCGTCGGCGAAGCTGGCTCCGACATCGCGCGCTTCGCGGCGCTCAAGGCAGGTCTCGGCGAGGCGGTGCCGGGCGTGCAAATCAGCCGGTTCTGCGCCTCCGGCCTCGATGCCGTGAATTTCGCCGCCGCCCAGATCATGAGCGGGCAGCATGAGCTGGTGATCGGAGGCGGCGCCGAATCCATGAGCCGCGTCGGCATCGGCGCCTCCGGCGGCGCCTGGCCGATGGATCCGTCGATGGCGGTGCCTTCCTATTTCATGCCGCAGGGTGTCTCGGCCGATCTGATCGCCACCAAATACGGCTTCTCTCGTGACGACGTCGACGCCTATGCAGTGCAGAGCCAGCAGCGCGCAGCCAAGGCCTGGGACGAGGGGCGCTTCGACAAGTCGGTGGTGCCGGTCAAGGACATCAACGGCCTCACCATCCTCGCCAAGGACGAGCACATGCGTCCGTCGACGACGATGCAGTCGCTGGCGCAGCTCCAGCCCGCCTTCACGATGATGGCGCAGATGGGCGGTTTCGACGGCGTCGCGGTGCAGTCGCACCCGGAGATCGAGCGCGTCAATTACGTGCACCACGCCGGCAACTCCTCGGGCATCGTCGACGGCGCCGGCGCCGTGCTGCTCGGCAGCAAGGAGGCGGCCAGCAAGTACGGCCTCAAGCCGCGTGCAAAGATCCGCGCGTTCGCCAACATCGGCTCGGAGCCTGCGATGATGCTGACCGGACCGGTCGACGTCACCGAAAAGCTGTTCGCACGCTCCGGCATGAAGACGTCGGACATCGACCTGTTCGAGCTCAACGAGGCCTTCGCCTCCGTCGTGCTGCGCTACATCCAGGCCTTCGACATCGACAACGCCAAGATCAACGTCAATGGCGGCGCGATCGCGCTCGGCCATCCGCTCGGGGCCACCGGCGCGATGATCCTCGGCACCGTGCTCGACGAGCTCGAGCGCACCAACAAGTCCACCGCGCTGGTGACGCTGTGCATCGGCGGCGGCATGGGCACCGCGACGATCATCGAGCGGGTGTAACTGCGTAGGGTGGGTTAGCTGAGCGGCTGCGCGAAGCGCAGTGCGCTCGGCGCAACCCACCGCTTCTTTCGCAGTGGAATGGTGGGTTACGCCTTCGGCTAACCCACCCTACGGGATCACAGTCAACCGCCGCGCCAGAGATCGGCTGCCGGCACCAAGGAGCACCACATGGCTTACAAGAACTTCAAGGTTGAGACTGACGCCGATGGCATCGCGCTCGTCACCTGGGACATCCCGGGACGTTCGATGAACGTGCTCGACGACACCTCGACCAACGAGCTCGATGCGATCGTCAAGGCGACCACGGTTGACGCTGCGGTCAAGGGCGTCGTCATCACCTCTGCCAAGGACGCCTTCTGCGCCGGTGCCGATCTGTCCATGCTCGAGGGCATGAACCAGGCTTATGCGAAGGTCTTCAAGGAGCAGGGCGAGACAGCGGCGAACCAGATGCTGTTCGAGCAAAGTCGCCGCTTCTCGCAGGTGCTGCGCTCGATCGAGACCTCCGGCAAGCCGTGGGCTGCCGCGATCAACGGTCTCGCGCTCGGCGGTGGTTTTGAGATCACCCTGTGCTGCCACTATCGGGTGGCGGCCGAAAATCCCAAGACGCGCCTCGGCCTGCCCGAGGTCAAGGTCGGGCTGTTCCCGGGCGCGGGTGGCACGCAGCGCGTGCCACGTCTGGTGCCGCCGCAGGACGCGATGACCATTTTGCTCAAGGGCGATCCGGTCACGATCGAGAAGGCCAAGCAGCTCAATCTGATTCACGCCATCGTGCCAGTGTCCGACCTTGTCAAGGCGGCGAAGGACTGGATCAAGGGCGGCGGCAAGGCCGTCGCACCCTGGGACGAGAAGGGTTTCAAGCTGCCGGGCGGCCCGGTGTTCTCCAAGGCCGGCATGATGATGTTTCCCGCCGGCAACGCGATCTATCGCCGTGAGACCTACGACAACTATCCGGCCGCGCGCGCGATCATGAGCTGCGTCTACGAGGGCCTGCAGTTGCCGATCGACGCGGCGCTGCGGGTGGAGTCGCGCTACTTCACCTCGGTGCTGCGCTCGAAGGAAGCGGCCGCGATGATCCGCAGCCTGTTCCTGTCGATGCAGGAGCTGAACAAGGGTGCGCGCCGTCCGAAGGATGTGCCGCCGACCAAGGTGAAGAAAATCGCCGTAATCGGCGCCGGCTTCATGGGCGCGAGCGTCGGCTACGTCTCGGCCCGTGCCGGTCTCGACGTCGTCCTGATCGACCGCGACCAGGAGAGCGCCGACAAAGGCAAGGCGCATGCGCAGAAGGTGATCGAGGAGCAGATCAAGAAGGGGCGCGCCAAGCCCGCTGATGCCGAAGCGCTGCTCGCGCGCATCACGCCGACTGCGGACTATGCCGCGCTCGGCGATGTCGACCTCGTCATCGAGGCGGTGTTCGAGGATCGCAAGGTCAAGGCGGAGACCTTTGCCAAGGCGCAGGAATACCTGAAGCCTGACGTGGTGTTCGCGTCGAACACGTCGACGCTGCCGATCACGTCGCTTGCGGAGGCCTTCAAGGACCAGGGCAAGTTCGTCGGCATCCACTTCTTCTCGCCGGTCGAGAAGATGATGCTGGTCGAGATCATTCTTGGCAAGAACACCGGCGATCTCGCGCTCGCGACCGCACTCGACTACGTCCGGCAGATCGGCAAGACGCCGATCGTCGTCAACGACTCTCGCGGCTTCTTCGCCAACCGATGCGTTGGCCGCTACGTCGCCGAAGGCAACGAGATGTTCTTGGAAGGCGTGCCGCCGGCGATGATCGAGAACTGCGCCAAGATGGCCGGCATGCCGGTCGGGCCGCTCTCACTGTCGGACGAGGTCGCGCTCGATCTCGGCCTCAAGATCATGAAGGCGACCGAGGCCGATCTCGGCCCTAACGCCATCAATCCCGATCAGAAAAAGCTGATGGTGGAGATGGTCGAAAAGCAGGGCCGACTTGGTCGCAAGAACAGCAAGGGCTTCTACGACTATCCCGAGAAGGGCAAGGGCCAGAAGAGCTTGTGGCCGGGGCTATCAGCGCTGCAGCCGAAGCAGCTCGATCCCGACACTCTTGATGTCGAGGAGCTGAAGCAGCGCTTCCTGGTGGTGCAGGCGGTGGAAGCCGCGCGCACGGTTGAGGACCACGTCATCATCGACCCGCGCGAAGCGGACGTCGGCTCGATCCTCGGCTTCGGCTTTGCGCCGTTCACCGGCGGCACGCTGTCCTACATCGACTTCATGGGACCTAAGACGTTCGTCGAGCTCTGCCACAAGCTCGAGGCGAAATACGGCTCCCGCTTCACCCCGCCAAAGTTGCTGGAAGAGATGGCGGCGAAGGGAGAAACCTTCTACGGCCGCTTCGCGCCGAAGAAGGCCGCTGCTGCCTGATCGTTTGAGATCATCTAGCGAAGGCCGGATCACCGATCCGGCCTTTCGCGTCGCGATGGCGGCAGTCGCTTTACGAGGCCTGCGCCAGCCCTTCCTTCTTCAGTGCTTCCTGCACCATCGGCCGGGCCGCGACCCGGGCCTTATAGGCGGTGAGGTTCGGCATCGCCGAGAGGTCGAACTTCATCCGGTCGCCCCAGGTCAGCATCGTGAAGAGATAGCCGTCGGCGACCGTAAACTGCTTGCCCATGAGATAGTCGCGGCCGACGAGCTGGCTGTCGATGTATTTCAGCTTGCCCAGGACGCGGTCCTTGAAGAACGCCTTGGCCTCGTCGTTCAGTGCCGGCGCGAATAGCGGACCAAAGCTCTTGTGCACCTCCGAGGTGAGGAAGTTCAGCCACTCCAGCAACTTGTAGCGCTCGGAACTGTCGCGGGCAGGGGTCAGCGCCGTGGCCGGGACCTGATCCGCGATCATCTGGACAATGACCGGCCCTTCGGTCACGATCTCGCCGCTATCGAGGCCCAGCGCAGGGACTTGCCCCTTGGGGTTCAGCTTCAGGTAATCCTCACCATTTTCGAGCTTCTTGGCCCGGATATCGACCTTGACCAGCTCATAGGGCAGCCCGGCTTCCAGGAGTGCGATGTGGGGGGACAGGGAGCAGGCGCCGGGCGTGTAATAGAGTTTCATGGAATTTCCTCCTCTTGACGCTTGGTTCGGGCGAAAGAACGACTACATGCATCTGCTTGAAATAGTCAAGATTGATGCAGGTGCATCGAGTGGGGTAAGAGACGGGCGACGAGTTTGAGCGGGACCATGAAACGCAAACCATCGACCGAGGCAACCTCCGCCTGGATCCGCCTGATGCGGGTGCAGAGCCGTGTGCTCGACTGCGTCGAGCAGGACCTGAAGAAGGCCGGCTTTCCGCCGCTGGCATGGTACGACGCCCTGCTCGAGCTGTCGCGGGCTCCCTCGGGCGAACTGCGGCCGGTGGAGCTCGAACGGCAGATGCTGATCCCGCAATATTCCACTTCGCGGCTGATCGACCGCCTGGTCGATGAGGGATTGGCTTCCCGGCGCGAATGCAAGATCGACAAGCGCGGCCAGTTCGTCGAGATCACCGAAGCCGGCCGCGAATTGCAGAAGCGGATGTGGGGCGCCTATTCGGCCGCGATCGAGAAATATGTCGGCTCGAAACTGTCCGATGCCGATGCCGTCAAGCTCAGCGGTTTGCTCGACCGCCTGGGCTGCTCGTGCGGCGAGATGAAGTTGCCGCCCGTCGCGAACGTCAACGAAAGCACGCCGCCGCGATGATCGCGCGGCAAACCAGCATGTCCGCGCGCCCGCTGGGTTCGCGGACCATCCCTGCCACCCGCGCGCATTCGGTCGAAGCGCTTTTGATTAGAGTTTGATATGGCGCGAGACCAGATCGATATGACACCGCTGCAATCGCGCGACGAGCTCGTTGCGTGGTTCGAGGCCGGCTGCAAGGATCCGTCCGACTTCCGCATGGGCACCGAGCACGAGAAGACGCCGTTCACGCTCGAAGGCCATCGGCCGGTGCCCTACGAAGGCGCGCGGGGCATCGGCGCGCTACTCGAAGGCATGAAGCTCCTGCTCGGCTGGGAGCCGATCATGGAGAAGGGCAACATCATCGGTCTTTACGACGTCACAGGTGGCGGCGCGATCTCGCTCGAGCCTGGCGGACAGTTCGAGCTCTCCGGCGCGCCGGTCGAGACCGTGCACCAGACCCAGAGCGAGCTGATGGCGCATTTGGCGCAGGTGCGCGAGATCGCAACGCCGCTCGGTATCGGTTTCCTTGGTCTCGGCATGACGCCGTCCTGGTCGCGCGCCGACATCCCTGTGATGCCCAAGGGCCGCTACAAGATCATGACCAATTACATGCCGAAGGTCGGCCAATACGGCCTCGACATGATGTACCGGACCTGCACGGTACAGACCAATCTGGACTTCTCCTCCGAAGCCGACATGGTCAAGAAGCTGCGCGTGTCGGTCGCGCTCCAGCCGATCGCCACCGCCCTGTTCGCCAATTCGCCGTTCACCGAGGGCAAGCCGAACGGCTTCCTCTCCTTCCGTTCCGAGATCTGGCGCGACACCGACAACGCGCGTGCGGGCATGATGCCGTGGGCGTTCGAGGACGGCATGGGATTTGAGCGCTATGTCGATTACGCGCTCGACGTACCCATGTATTTCGTCAAGCGCGGTGAGGAGTATATCGACGTGTCGGGCTCCTCGTTCCGCGCCTTCTTCGACGGCCGCAACAACAACCTCCCCGGCGAGCGTCCGACGCTGTCGGACTGGGCCAACCATCTTTCCACAATCTTCCCGGAGGTGCGGCTCAAGCGCTATCTCGAGATGCGTGGCTCCGATGGCGGTCCGTGGGGTCGCCTGCCTGCATTGTCGGCGTTCTGGGCCGGGCTGCTCTACGACGATGTGTCGCTCGATGCCGCATGGGACATGGTGAAGCACTGGACGGCGCATGAGCGGCAGGCGCTGCGCGACGACGTGCCGCGCTTCGGCTTCAAGGCGCGTGTCAGGGACCGCTATCTCTTCGAGATCGCCAAGGAATGCCTCGTTCTGGCACATGCCGGTTTGCGTCGGCGTGGCCGGATCGACCAGCTCGGCCGCGACGAGACCCGGCATCTGGAGCCGCTCGATCGCATCATCGATGCCGGCCGGACGCCGGCAGAGGAGATGCTGGACAAGTTCAATGGTCCCTGGAACGGCTCGGTGGAACCGGCCTACGCCGAATACGCTTTCTAGTTCGAGCGACCGACCCCGCAGGACTTCGGCCGTTCATCGCCCATACAGGTTTGCGGCGATCAAATGACCGGCTGAAAAAAAGAGCGTCGTCAATAACTCGAAAGTGTTCCGATGGGGAAGGGCCGCCTGCCTGGGGCCGTCATGGCAAGCGTCGCGCTGCTGCTTGTGCTTGCAGGCGTGTCGGCGCGCGCCCAGACGGCATTCGATCGGCCCGGCGGCGACTATTTCAACACGCCGGTCACGTCGGGTGATCCCGAGGATTGCGCGCTGCTGTGCGAGCGCGATCGCCGTTGCCGTTCCTGGAGCTTCAGCTACCCCGACGTAGAAGGCGGCTCGGCAGTGTGCTGGCTCAAGAGCACGGTACCGCCGCGGGTGCCGGAAAGCTGCTGCATTTCGGGCGTGCGCGGCGCCGGCGTGATCGAGCCGCGCATCGAGGGCGTGGAGACATCGATCGACCGCCCCGGCGGTGATTTGCGCAATTTCGAGCTCAAGTCCAGCGAAGGCGAGGCGGGCTGCAAGGCCGCCTGCACCGCCGACAACAAGTGCCGCGCCTTCACCTACGCCCGGCCCGGCTATACCGGGCGCGAGGCGCGCTGCTTCCTGAAAAAGGAAATCAAGCCACCGCGCCGGAAGGCCGGGTTCACATCGGGCGTGGTGAGATAGCGCTTCGCCGTTTCCGTCGTCATTGCGAGCGCAGCGAAGCAATCCAGAATCTTTCCGCGGAGACAGTCTGGATTGCTTCGCTGCGCTCGCAATGACGAGGAGGATGCATCGGGCATCTCACCCTGTCGCAATCACCGTGATCTCGGGCCACAGCGCCTTCCATCGCTGGGTCTTCGCTGCGTAGTTCGTTGCGGAGAAATTCGGGCCTGGATTGGGGCGCGCGACGAGGCCTGCGATGTCGTCAAACCCATGCGGCGCGTAGACGTCGTAGCCGTCGCCTGCGCGCCTGATGCCGACCTGCGTGTTCTGCGTCAGGAAGCGGTCGATGCCGTCAGTCGAACAGCTCAGCGGCGGATAGGGCAGGCCATGCTTGCCGGGATACCACAGGTGCACGCGTGCCTGGTTGCGGATCTCGACCTTGACGCCGAGATGTCCGAGCCGCGCGTTGACATTGCGGATGACGGCGTCCTCCGCTTCCCATGAAGTATCGGGGTCAAAATAGAACACGTCGTAGTCGGCAATGCCGTGATCTATCGCGCGGCCCGTGAGCACGTTCCACACCGTCTGCACCAGACATCCCGAGACCAGCCACGCGTCCGGCAGCACCAACGCCAGCTCGTCAATGATCGCGACGTTGATCGGATTTTTCAGCGCCAGCGCTAGGAATTCGTCGCGGTTCATCGCGAGGCGGGGATAATGCCGCTCAGTGCACGGCGGTAAAGAAACGCGCGAGTCTGAAACCGGACAGCCAGGTCCATACCGGCTGGCTGCGCATGCCGAGATCCCAGGAGCCGAGCAGGGCATCCGCGCGCCCCACCAGATTGTCGATCGGCAAGAGGCCGACGCCGCCGGAGCGCAGCGGCACGCGGCTATCGGCGGAATTGTCTCTGTTGTCGCCGAGAACGAACAGATGTCCGGCAGGCACCGTGACTTCCTGCGTGTTGTCGAGCGGACCGCTGTCGCGCATCTTGAAGATCAGATGCGAGACGCCGTTCGGCAGCGTCTCGACGTAGCGATAGGCGGGCTCGCTGCCGCCATTGTCGTCCTCGGCGGCGCCAACGCCATCCGGCTTCAGCTCGGCAGGGCGGTCGTTGATAAAGAGCTGGCCCTGCCGCATCTGGATGCGGTCGCCGGGCAGTCCCACGACGCGCTTGACCCAGGCCTGCGAGCGATCGCCGGGCCATCGGAACACCACGACATCGCCCTGCTTCGGCGTCTCGGCGAAGACGCGGCCGCTCTCGGGCAGGTTGATCTGGATCGGCAGCGATGAAGTGCCGTAGCCGTAGGGGAATTTCGAGGCGATCAATGCGTCGCCGATCAGCAGCGTCGGCTCCATTGAGCCTGACGGCACGTAGAACGGCTCGGCCAGTGCGCCCTTGGCGATGAACACGGCGACGACGATGCCGGCGAGCTGCACCAGCTGGCCGCCCCAGCCGCTGCTCTTCCGCTTGATGGGAACGGTCGCCTTCTCGACACTCATGCGCCCGTTCCACCCACCGTAATGCGCTCCATCAACAGCGACGGCTGGCCGACGCCGACCGGCACACCCTGGCCGTTCTTGCCGCAGGTGCCGATGCCGGTGTCGAGTGCGAGGTCGTTGCCGATCATGCGGATGCGATGCAGGTCGGTCGGCCCGTTGCCGATCAGCATGGCGCCCTTCAGCGGCGCGCCTAACTTGCCGTTCTCGATCTTGTAGGCCTCGGTGCACTGGAACACGTATTTGCCGGAGGTGATGTCGACCTGGCCGCCGCCGAAATTTGCCGCAAAGACGCCGTTCTTTACCGAGGCGAGGATCTCGGCCGGATCGCGGTCACCCGCGAGCATATAGGTGTTGGTCATGCGCGGCATCGGCACATGGGCGTAGCCCTGGCGGCGGCCGTTGCCGGTCGGCTTCATGTTCATCAGCCGTGCGTTCTGGCGGTCCTGCATATAGCCGACGAGAACGCCGTCCTCGATCAGCACGGTGCGGTTGGTCGGCGTGCCCTCGTCGTCGATCGAGAGCGAGCCACGCCTTGAAGCGATGGTGCCGTCGTCGATCACGGTGACGCCCTTGGCCGCGACCTGCTGGCCCATCAGCCCGGCAAACGCTGACGTCTTCTTGCGGTTGAAATCGCCCTCGAGCCCGTGACCGACCGCTTCATGCAGCATCACGCCGGGCCAGCCAGCGCCAAGGACGACATCCATTTCGCCGGCAGGAGCGGGAATCGATTCCAGATTGACCAGGGCCTCGCGCAGCGCGCCGTCGGCCGCCTCGCGCCAGTTCTTGCTCTCGATAAATTCGGCATAGCCGGCACGGCCGCCATAACCCTTGCTACCGCTCTCCTGCCGGTCGCCCTGTCCGGCGACGACGGAGATGTTGACGCGCACGAGCGGGCGAATGTCGCGATAGCTCTCGCCGTCGGGCCGCAGGATCTCGACGACCTGCCAGGTCGCGCCCAGGCTGACGCTGACCTGCCGCACCCGCGGATCCTTGTCGCGCAGGTAGGCGTCGATCTCGGCAAGCAGCTTCACCTTGGTCTCGAAGCCCGGCGCGTCCAGCGGATTGTCGTCGCCATAGAGCCGCACATTGGTGTGCGGGGGCGGTGCCGCGAAGCTGCCGGAATAGCCGCCGCGCACGGCGGCGACCGCGTCGGCTGCGCGAATCAACGCCGGCACCGACACGTCGGAGGAATGCGCATAGCCGACCGCGTCGTCCTTGACGGCGCGCAGGCCAAAACCCTGCGAAGTGTCGTAGGTCGCCTGCTTCAGCCGCCCATTGTCGAACATCAGCGCTTCGGTCTGGCTGTATTCCAGGAACAATTCGCCGTCGTCAGCGCCGGCAAGCCCGCGCGCGACCTCGTGGCGAACCTGATCGCGGTCGAGATTGGCACGTTCGAGCAGGGAGGTCGTGGCAGGGTTGGTCATCAAATCAGTCCGTTGTCGGAGGGATGCATTCAAGATAGTTGTTTCCCGGCCATTCCGCGAGGGGCGGCATCAACACGTTGCCGAGACGATGGCTGCAGTCGAAATTGTTCCGATAACGCAAGACCATATCGACGCTTTCATCAAGCCCTCGATTTCGTCGCGCGGGAGCGGCGCTATCTCGCGTTTCTGGAAGCCCCGCCATTCGAATCGACGCGGGCCTTCGTTCTCGACAATATCAAACTTGGTTATCCGCAACTGGTCGCAGTGTCGGCCGGCCGGGTCGTCGGCTGGTGCGATGTCGTGCCCAACCCGAGGCCGATTTATGTCATGTCGGCGTTCTCGGAATCGCGCTTCTGCCGGAATTCCGGCGGCAGGGAATAGGCGGGTGTTTGATCCGGCAGACGCAACTAACGGTTCGGGAAACAACGTGGTCGCGACCGAGCTCTACAAGAAATTCAGCCTTGCCACCGAAGGACTGCAGCGCAACCGCATTCAGGTCGATGGCGGCTACGAAAACCTGGTCCTCATGGGCGCGCTGTTTTAGCTTCCCCTTACGGCAGCTTGTCATTCTCTTTGCCGGTAGCATTGGCAGCCTCTGCATCGGGCCCCGGCCGGGCGTGTGCATTGGCCCAGCGGAACAGTTCGTCGAATACCGGCCGCAACGCCAGAGCCGCCGGGGTCATCTCGTATTCCACCCGTGGCGGCACCTCGGGAAACACCGTGCGCTTCACCAGGCCCTCGCTTTCGAGGTCGCGGAGCTGGGTTGTCAGCATGTGCTGAGTTACGTCGGGGATGGCGCGCCGCAATTGGCCAAAGCGCTGCTTGCCGTCGACAAGCTGCCAGAGGATTTCACCCTTCCACTTGCCTGAAAGCAGGCGAAGCGCCCGATGCAACTGCGCTCTGGCCCGTTCGGAGGGGCATTCTTGCCCTTCAATCCCATTAGTCTGCTTTTTCATGCTACCCCAGAAAAATCATCCTACTTGTCAATTTCATCTTAGTCCCAAATTTTGGGTTTGACAGCCCCTCAGGGGGTCGCCGGCGGACGCCACTTCTGTCCATCGCCGCTTTCACCATTTCAGGAGTTTTTCGATGTCGACAATTGTTGCGCCTGCCAGACCGCGCTGGACCTCTGCCGCCCTGTGGTTCGTCAGGGGAGTGCTTGCGCTCGTCTTTGTGGCGGCCGGCGGGGCGAAGCTTTATGGCGTTCCCATGCTGGTGGAGGAGTTTCAGCATATCGGGCTCGGGCAATGGTTTCGCTATTTCACCGGCAGTCTCGAGATCATGGGCGCGATCCTGCTGCTCTTGCCGCAGAAGGCCGCCCTCGGCGCGCTGCTGCTGATCTGCGTCATGATCGGCGCGGTGATCACCCATTTGTTCTTCGTCGGCGGTTCGGCGGTGCCGGCCATTGTTCTGCTGATGCTGAACGCTGTGGTCGCCTATGTGGAGCGGGGCCAGATCGCATTGCTTGCCAAGACCTCGCTTGCCAAGACCTCGTAAGGCTGCTGCGATGCGTCTTTCTCGCCGCGAGTTGACGATTGCCGTGGGGCTGATCCTGGCCTTCGTGGTGCCGCTGACCGTGACCCTGTTGCTGATGGGATCAGAGGCCGCGGACTCAAAGCCGCAGCCGAAACCCGCCGCTTCGGTTCGGATGCATCGGCTGGTGCTGCCGATCAACACCGATGACCCCACCACGATGCGGGCGCTGATCTCGACCTCGCTCAACCTTCCAAAATACTATCAGGAACGGAACGAAGCGTTCACGATCGAAGTCGTCGCCTATAACGCCGGCGTTCACATGCTCCGCGCCGACACTTCACCGGTGAAGGACATGCTGCGCGTGTTAAGGACGGTCAATGCGAACATCCGTTTCGTGGTCTGCGAGGCGACCAAGCTTGGCATGGAGCGTCAGGAAGGGCATCCACTCACGCTGATCGATAATGTCGATCTGGTGCCAAGCGGGCCCGGGCGCATCATTGAATTGCAGGAAGCCGGCTGGTCCTACATCCGGTCGTGATAAATGGGCCAGACCTGCACAGCGGAGCATCCGATATGACGTCGCATCGCGGGCCGAACCGCCGCGCCGTCGTCGCCGGCATGATGGGTGCGGCCGCCTCGTTCGCGATGCCGGCGCGGGCAGGGGCCGGTGGGCCACCGCCATTCGCGACCGTCAGGCATCAGTTCACGGAAGTGCGCGGCGCGCGCGCGGTCCCGGCGGTGCCGATCCCGCGCCCCGGCGGAGGTGCACTCGATCTGGCGTCCTTCCGCGGCAAGATGGTACTCGTCAATTTCTGGGCGACGTGGTGCCCGGCCTGCCGCACTGAACTGCCGATACTGGATCGGCTCGCGGGAAACGGCCGCGCCGACCTCGCGGTCGTTGCCGTCTCGACCGATCGCGATCGACCGCTGGTCGCGCCCTTCGTCAAAAAACTGAAGCTTCGCCATCTCGCGATCGGCTTCGATCCCGGCGGATTGGTGGCGCGAGCCGGCGCGAGCGACGGCGTCGACACGCCGTTTGCGCTTTACGGCATGCCGATTTCCTTCGTGCTCGGCGTCACCGGGCACGTCGAAGGCTACATCACCGGTGAAGCGGATTGGCTTTCCATTGAGGCGGGCCGATTGTTCGATTATTACGCCAGCGCCGGTGCGGCTGACTAACCTCGCTTTGAGGTTAGCGCCCCCTCACGGCAGCTTGTCATATCCCTCGCCCAGTCCGTTCAGGCTGAGCGGGAAGCCGATGCCCTCTTCCGGCGTCTCGAAGATGATGAAAGTCGCGGTCTTGGCGGTGCGCAGCTGGCCGAGCAGCTTGTCGTCCATGACGACCTCGGCGACGCAGCCATTGGGCAGGCAGCGGACGAAGCCGGCGCGGCCGACGTCCTGGTTGTCGAGCTTCAGTCCGAGGCCGGACGGCAAAAGCACGCCGAGGGGGGCGACCACCCGCATCAGGCGGCTCTTCTGGTCGGCGGTTTTCAGCACGATCACGGTAAGGCCGGCATTGGAGCGGTCCTCGGCCACCACGCTCTGGATCAGGGCGCATTGCTCGGTCTGGGCGCCCGGGGGGGTATCGCAGCGGATCTGCCAGTCGCCATGGACGGAGCGCACCGCACCCTGCGCATGGGCAAGGCCGGGGACGGCCAGGAGCACGACCACAATCAGCAGGGTCGCCAGCACCGTAAGGCCGTTAATCGGCCTTTCCAGGGATTTTGCCATGGATCTCGAAAGCCCCATCGGGGTCGCCCTTCTCGCCTGGATCGCTCGCGCTGGTCGACTGATACGGGAATGACGGCGTCTTGAGGGCGATTCCCAAGCAAATTCCACGCCGCCTCGGCCGTCATCGCCTGCACGAATCAGATTCCTGCGCAGCCGTCCGCAAGTGCCTACCGCGGGCAATTGCGCTGTCAAGCCGCAGCGTCCCGCGAAACGGTATTTTTGTCTGATGTTACTAGGAAATATCTTGCGGGTGATCGCAGCCAGAGCGGCTCAAGACTGCATTGCGATAGATCAAGAATTATGGTTTGAGAAGCTTGATTTCGGCGTTCTAGCGATCTGGCCCGAATTCCTCTTAGAGGTATTCTTGGAGGTATTCTTGAGCGGTGGTTTGTCGGACGGGCGGGTCGAATAAGCGTTTCCCGGAAATAGGGGAGCGCACCTGGGGTGATTTCGTAAGGGGAGCGCGAACGGCATGAGCATGTCGATGGGTCGGTTGGGCCGACATCTGCTGGGATTGGCGGCCGTTGCCGCGGTAGCGGCCGGCATGATGCTGGCAACGGGCGGCGCGGCCTTCGCCGAGCTCGGCCAGCCTGAACCGTGGGAATGGCATCTCCAGGGTTCGGCTTCCCCGGTGATGGACAACATCGTCTGGTTCCACAATTTCCTTTCCGTGCTGATCACTGTGATCACGCTGTTCGTGCTGGCGCTGCTCGTGATCGTGGTGATGAAGTTCAACGCGCGGGCCAATCCGGTGCCGTCGCGGACCACCCACCACACGCTGATCGAGGTGGCCTGGACCCTGATTCCGGTACTGATCCTGGTGGGCATTGCGGTGCCGTCCTTCCGCCTCCTGTTCCTCGAGCTTGACGTGCCGAAGGCGGATCTGACCATCAAGGCTACCGGCAAGCAGTGGTACTGGTCCTACGCCTATCCCGATAATGGCAAGTTCGAGTTCGACTCGCTGATGGCCCAGGAGAAACAGCCGCGGCTGCTCGGTGTCGACAACGAGATGGTGGTGCCGGTCAACAAAGTGGTCCGGGTTCAGGTGACCGGGGCCGACGTGATCCATGCCTTCGCGCTGCCGGCCTTCGGCGTCAAGATCGACGCCGTTCCGGGCCGACTGAATGAGACCTGGTTCAAGGCCACCAAGACCGGCATGTTTTACGGCCAGTGCTCGGAATTGTGCGGCAAGGACCACGCCTTCATGCCGATCGCCATCCGCGTGGTGAGCGACCAGGAGTTCGCCTCCTGGGTTGAAACGGCGAAGAAGAAATATGCGAGCGGCGGTACCAACACTTATGCCTCCACGGCCGGCCCGACGCAGTGAGCGCCGGGCAAGGGGACTGAAAGCGACATAAAGGGCGGGACCTCCAAAAGGTCCGAATGGGACGCAAGGCAGGATTTGAAAATGGCAACGAGCGCAGCGGCACACGGCGATCACGCGCAAGACCACGGACATGACGAGCACGCCCATCCGACCGGATGGCGGCGCTACGTCTATTCGACCAACCACAAGGACATCGGCACGATGTACCTGATCTTCGCGGTCATCGCCGGCGTTATCGGTGCCGCGATGTCGATCGCGATTCGTGCCGAGTTGATGTATCCGGGCGTGCAGATATTCCACGAGACGCACACCTATAACGTGTTCGTGACCAGTCACGGCCTGATCATGATCTTCTTCATGGTCATGCCCGCGATGATCGGCGGCTTCGGCAACTGGTTCGTGCCGCTGATGATCGGCGCGCCGGACATGGCGTTCCCGCGCATGAACAACATCTCGTTCTGGCTGCTGCCGGCCTCCTTCGCGCTGCTCTTGCTGTCGACTTTCGTCGAGGGTGAGCCGGGCGCCAACGGCGTCGGCGCCGGCTGGACCATGTATGCGCCGCTGTCGAGCTCCGGCCATCCGGGCCCGGCCGTCGATTTCGCGATCCTGTCGCTGCATCTGGCGGGTGCCTCGTCGATCCTCGGCGCCATCAACTTCATCACCACGATCTTCAACATGCGCGCACCGGGCATGACCCTGCACAAGATGCCGCTGTTCGTGTGGTCGATCCTGGTGACGGTGTTCCTGCTGCTGCTGTCCTTGCCGGTGCTCGCCGGCGCGATCACCATGCTGCTCACCGATCGCAATTTCGGCACCACCTTCTTTGCGGCCGACGGCGGCGGCGATCCCGTGCTGTTCCAGCACCTGTTCTGGTTCTTCGGTCACCCCGAAGTGTACATCCTGATCCTGCCGGGCTTCGGCATGGTCAGCCAGATCGTGTCGACCTTCTCGCGCAAGCCCGTGTTCGGCTATCTCGGCATGGCCTACGCCATGGTCGCGATCGGCGGCATCGGCTTCGTGGTGTGGGCGCACCACATGTACACGGTCGGCATGTCCTCGGCGACGCAGGCCTATTTCGTCGCCGCCACCATGGTCATCGCAGTTCCGACCGGCGTGAAGATCTTCTCCTGGATCGCCACCATGTGGGGCGGCTCGATCGAATTCCGCGCCCCGATGATCTGGGCGGTGGGCTTCATCTTCCTGTTCACGGTCGGCGGCGTCACCGGTGTCGTGCTGGCGAATGCCGGTGTCGACCGCGTGCTCCAGGACACTTACTACGTCGTCGCGCACTTCCACTACGTGCTGTCGCTCGGTGCCGTGTTCGCGATCTTCGCTGGCTGGTACTACTGGTTTCCGAAGATGTCGGGCTATATGTACAACGAGACGCTTGCGAAGGCGCATTTCTGGTTCACCTTCGTCGGCGTCAACCTGGTGTTCTTCCCGCAGCACTTCCTCGGTCTGTCGGGCATGCCGCGCCGCTATGTCGACTATCCCGACGCGTTCGCGGGCTGGAACCTGGTGTCCTCACTCGGCTCCTACATCTCCGGCTTCGGCGTGCTCATCTTCCTCTACTGCGTGTTCGACGCCTTCATGCGCAGGGTCCCGGCGGGCAACAATCCCTGGGGTGCCGGCGCGACCACGCTGGAGTGGACGCTGTCCTCGCCGCCGCCCTTCCATCAGTTCGAAGTGCTGCCCCGCGTACAGTAAGCAGACTTTCGCGGCGTCCGTGTCGGGCGCCGCGACTCTATAGCGAAGAGTAGGTTTAGGTGTCCGTCCTCGATCACAACGCCATCGACATCAATCCGAGGATCTCCGAGGCGGAGGTCGGCGACTATATCGCGCTGCTCAAGCCGCGGGTGATGTCGCTCGTGATCTTCACCGCGCTGGTCGGGATGGCGATGGCGCCGGGGCACTTCCATCCCGTGCTCGCCATCACTTCGCTGCTCTGCATTGCCGTCGGTGCCGGCGCCTCCGGTGCGCTCAACATGGCGCTCGAAGGCGACATCGACGCCAAGATGTCGCGCACGGCGAACCGGCCGATCCCGCGCGGCCGTATCACCCGGCCCGAGGCGATGACGTTCGGCATGACGCTCGCCTTCTTCTCGGTGATGACGCTCGGCATTCTCGTCAACTGGATCGCGGGCGCGCTGCTCGCCTTCACCATCTTCTTCTACGTCGTCATCTATACGATGGGACTGAAGCGCCGGACCGCACAGAACATCGTGATCGGCGGCGCCGCCGGCGCGCTGCCGCCCGTGGTGGCCTGGGCGTCGGTGACCGGCACCGTCGACGTCGAGCCGCTGCTGCTGTTCGCCATCATCTTCTTCTGGACGCCGCCGCATTTCTGGGCGCTGGCGCTGTTCCGCTCCGACGACTACGCCCGCGCCGGCATTCCGATGTTGCCCAACGTCGCCGGTCCGGACGCGACGCGCCTCCAGATACTGCTCTACACCATCGTGCTGATCGCGGTGGCCGCAGCACCCTGGGCGCTTGGCTATTTCGACGCCATCTACGGTGTTACATCGCTCGTGCTCGGCGCGGGCATGCTGGTGTTTGCTATCAACGTCTATATGCGCCGCGAGCGCAGCCAATCGCTGCGCGCGACCCGCAAGCTGTTTGCCTTCTCCATCTTCTATCTGTTTGCGCTGTTTGCGACCCTGCTGGCAGAGGTCGTGTTCCGGGCGCTGGCGCCGATGGTAGGGGGCGCATGATCGCGGGAATGGCCGACAAACCTGAGCCAGATGGAATCGTCCTCACGGAGGCGCAGAAGAAGAGCCGTCGTCACCGCTCGGTTGCGATCGCACTCGCGCTCGGCGTGCTTGTCCTGCTGTTTTTCGCCGTCACCATGGTCAAGGGACCGGCAGTGCTAGTTAGGCCGATGTAGGGAAAATGGATCAGAAGCCGACCATATCGCCGGAGCAGAGCCGGACGGCCGCCAAGGGTCGTTTCAGCGGCCTTGGCCGCGACGCGCTGGTCGCCTCGATCTGCGGTGGCGTGGTTGCGCTGATGGTCGGCGCCTCCTATGCAGCGGTGCCGTTCTACAACTGGTTCTGCCGTTCCACCGGCTTCAACGGCACCACTCAGGTCGCGACTTCCGCGCCCGCCACGGGTCCCATCGCGCGAAAAATCGCGGTGCGCTTCGATTCCAACGTCGCGCCCGGCCTGCCCTGGAAGTTCGAGCCGGAGCAGAGTGAGATCGAGGTTAATATCGGCCAGGTCACCACCGTTTATTACACCGTGACCAACCAGGCCGCGCGCACCACCGCAGGGCAGGCCGCCTACAACGTCGCGCCGCTGACGGTCGGATCCTATTTCCAGAAGATCAACTGCTTCTGCTTCACCGAGCAGACCATGGCTCCCGGCGAGAAGCGCGAGATGCCGGTGGTGTTCTACGTCGATCCTTCGATCGTCGACGATCATGAGAACGACGCTCTGGGCACGATCACGCTATCCTACACCTTCTATCCGGTGCGCGATCCCGTGGCGAAGCCGCTTGCATCGGGCGACGACGACAAACGCAAGGGAAATCTCTGACCGCCGGAGTCACGCTTCGGGGGTTGGAACAAGGGGATAAGTGCCGGACGGGCACGGGATTGAGGAGAGAGACCGCTATGGCTACGGCGCACACCAAGCATCACGACTATCACCTGGTCGACCCCTCGCCGTGGCCGGCGGTCGGCTCCGTCTCGGCCTTCATCATGGCGGTTGGCGCGATCACCTGGATGCACCACATGTTCTCGGCCGCGCCGATCATCTTCGGCGTCGGCTCCGTCGGCGTGCTCTACACCATGGCGAGCTGGTGGGGCGACGTGATCAAGGAAGCCCAGTACAAGGGCGACCACACCCGCGTCGTGCAGCTGCATCACCGCTATGGCATGATCCTGTTCATCGCCTCCGAGGTGATGTTCTTCGTGGCCTGGTTCTGGGCCTATTTCAATGCGGCGCTATTCCCGGCCGACGCCGTTCACGCCACCCGCGACGCGGTGTTCGGCTGCGGTCTCGGCACCCAGGCCGGCGCCTGCTCGGTGCCGGGCACCTGGCCGCCGCATGGCATCGAAACCTTCGATCCCTGGCACCTGCCGCTGCTGAACACGCTGATCCTGCTCACCTCTGGCACTACGGTGACTTGGGCGCACCATGCGCTGCTCGAGGGCGACCGCAAGGGCCTGAAATACGGCCTGATCCTGACTGTGATCCTGGGTGCGACCTTCACCTGCGTGCAGGCCTATGAGTACAGCCATGCGGCGTTCTCGTTCGCGGGCAACGTCTACGGCGCGACCTTCTTCATGGCGACCGGATTCCATGGCTTCCATGTGCTGGTCGGCACCATCTTCCTGATCGTGTGCTTGGCGCGCGCCTATGTCGGCCATTTCACGCCGACACAGCATCTCGGCTTCGAGTTTGCCGCCTGGTATTGGCACTTCGTCGACGTGGTGTGGCTGTTCCTGTTCCTCTGTATCTATGTCTGGGGACACGGCGCCGAGACCATGGCGCACGGCGCACACTGAGCGGCCATATATCGGATCGAGAGAGGGCGGTCGCAGGGCCGCCCTTTCGCTTTCTACGCGCCGGAGGTTCGGCAGAAACTGTGCTAGACTCCGCATCATGAATGAAACCGCCGGCACATCCGAGACCGAAGTTACTCTCCTGAAGAGCGCGCTGCGCGGGCTTGCCTGCAAATGTCCGCGTTGTGGCCAGGGCAAGCTCTATGCGGGCTTCCTGACGCTCGCCCCGGCCTGCGACCACTGCGGCCTCGACTACGCCTTCATTGATTCCGGCGACGGCCCTGCGATCTTCATCATCATGCTGGCCGGCGCAATCGTGGTCGGCTGCGCGCTCGTCGTCGAAGTCAAGTATCAGCCGCCGTACTGGCTGCATGCGGTACTGTGGCTGCCGCTGATCCTCGCCACCACGCTGCTGCCGCTGCGCGCCATGAAGTCACTGTTGATCGCGCTGCAATTCCACCACAAGGCGGCGCCAGGCCGACTGGTCGACCGCGCCAAATGAACGAGCCCGCGCGCAAGCCTCGCGTGGCCGGCTTCGCGCTGTTCACGCTGCTCCTGACTGCCGCCTTCACCGCACTCGGCGTCTGGCAATTGCAGCGCCGCACCGCAAAGCACGAATTGATCGTCGCGCTCACCGAGCGTCTTGCGGACGCGCCGGTCGCGTTGCCGCCGCCCGC
The DNA here is from genome assembly GCF_023074015.1 of Bradyrhizobium sp. 142. Taxonomy (NCBI): domain Bacteria; kingdom Pseudomonadati; phylum Pseudomonadota; class Alphaproteobacteria; order Hyphomicrobiales; family Nitrobacteraceae; genus Bradyrhizobium; species Bradyrhizobium sp. 142. Next base: position 93,426 of record NZ_JADPKQ010000073.1, on the reverse strand, counting down.
GCAATGGGCCGCGCTACATCCCGCGCGCGACGAATTCCGCCGCGTCAGCTTTACCGCGACGTATGCCCCGATGCCGGATGCGATGGTGTATTCCGCCGGCTCCGCGGTCCGTAAGGATGCATCAGGTCCGGGCACCTGGGCCTTCCTGCCGGCACGGCTTTCGACCGGCGAGATGGTCGTGATCGATGTTGGATTCGTCGAGAACACGATGCAGGATCGCAGCGTCGAAGATCGCGCGGTGAAGAAGCTCGCGACCGGCGCGCCGGTCACGCTCACCGGTTACCTTCGCTTCCCCGAGGCGCCGGGCTGGCTGACGCCGGCGGAGAACCGCGACAAGCGGCTGTGGTTCGTGCGCGATCATCTGGCGATGGCCGGCGCGCTCGGCTGGGGCGCGGTCGCACCATTCTACGTCGACCTGGAGCTGCCGGCGCCCGAGAACGGCATTCCCCGCCCTGGGCCGCTCGACGTGAATCTGAAGGACGACCACCTGCAATACGCCATCACCTGGTTCACCCTCGCAGGCGCTGTGCTGATCGCGTTCGGCGTTTGGGTCAGGGGACGCCGATCCAGCCTTTCGTAGGTTCTCTGGGGAACCCCGTATCGCCCGGGGTTTATTATTCAGCGGACATTCATGAGTGTGGTCCTAAGCCGCATCAAATTTTCCGCGGCAGACAGGATTGCGGCGTGAACGATTTCGATCAGATGGGAATTGTCGTCGACTGGGTGGACGCCTGCCGGAAAGGCGACCTTGCGACCCTGCTGGACCTTTATGCGGACGACGCCCAGCTCGAATGCACCTGTAACGGCACGCGGCGTTATCGCGGACAAGGTGAGCTCGAAACCTATTGGGGACCGCGGCTCAACACTTTCTCGTCGGCAGGATTCGGCCTGGAGGAGATCAATCCCGTGCCGCATGGCATCGATCTCGAATATACCGTCGCAGGCTCGCTGCGCATCCACGCCTTGTTTCGCTTCAATCCGGAAGGCAAGATCCACAGCACGCTGTGCGAGCCGGCGCAGCAGAATCCGCCCGATGGCTGCGCGTGCTAGCCGGCTGCAGCCGCGTCTCGCGTTGATTCGACCGGCAGGCGGCAACGCACATAGGTTCGTTCGTCCGCGCGCAGGAGTGACAGCGATCCGCTGAGCGCGCGCACGCGCTCATGCATGCCGGTCAGTCCGCGGCCGAACACATTGTCGGCGGGAAAGCCGCCGCCGTCGTCCGAGATCTCGATGGCGAGCGCGTCACCCGTGACAGCGGCCTGGACATGGGCATTGCTCGCTCCGGCGTGGCGCAACACGTTGGTGAGGCCCTCCTGGATCAGGCGATAGACTGTCTGCGCCAGCGGTCCGTCGATCCCGTTGAGCGCAGGATCAATCGCCGCCGTCAGGCCGATATGCGGCGCCTGCTTGCGGAAGTTCTGCAGCAGCGTCTGCACACTGGTCTCCAATCCCAATTGCTCAATGTAGAGCGGTCGCAGCCGGTCGAGGATGCGGCGGTTGGTCTGTTGCAGCGCCTCGACCGATTGCAGCACCTGTTGCGCAGAATTGCCGGGATTTCCCGCCAAAGGAGAGGCCTCGATCAGGGCGATCGCGCCAGCGCGGATACCGAACAGCAGCGGGCCAAGTTCATCGTGCAGTTCGCGGGCAAGATCGCGCCGCTCGTCGTCCTGGAGCGACACCAGGCGGTGCAACAGGTCGCGATTGTCCTGGCTTAATTGCGCGAGCGTTGCGGCCAGCGCGTTGGCCTCCTCACAGCTTTGCCGGATTTCCGGCGGTCCCCCGACCGGGATCGGCTTTGCGTATTCGCCGCACCGTATCCGCGTGAGGCCATCGCCGAGATCTTGCAGGGGGCGCAGTGCCGATCCGGCGAAGATGTAGGCGATGACTCCGGTAAGCGCCAGCAGCGCGGCGACGAGGCCGGTCAGTGCGAGGAAGCCGATCCATTTCTCGAACAGGTCGGCCGACAGATCAGGCAAGAACACGATATCGCCGACATGCCTGCCCTCGATCATCACCGGAGACGCGGCGTCCGTGTCCGGGATGGTAAGGAGGTCGATGAACCATTGCGGGACGCCATGCAGGTTGCGCAGGCCGTCCCGCGGGGAGGATGCGGGACCTGCCTCCGCAGCACGGAATTGGATATCAGAGGAGGTGTCCAGGGAATGGACGAATGCATCGAGCGTCTGCCGCGGATTGCCCGAGGTACGCAGGGTGTTGTTGAGCGCGGCGGCCAGCGTCTTCGTCGAGCGTCGGGCCGGTTCGTTCTCGTCGGCCAGTTGGCCTGTTGCAAAGGCCAGGAGCAGCACGCCACCCATGATCAGCGCAGCCACGAAGCTGACGCCGAGCGGAAGAAACAGTTGCGTCCTGAAGGATAGCCTTTCCCACATTAGGTCAATTCTAACGCGCATCGGCCGGTTTTGCTCTTTCCATTTGTTCCCGCCGGTCTATGAGTCGAAAAACAAGAGAGTGCGCGATGCAAGATACCGCCAAGCCGGCGACCAGGGTTCTGATCGTCGACGACCATCCCGTGGTGCTGTCCGGTTGCCGTACCTTGTTCGCGGCCGACCACTCGATCCGCATCGACGAGGCGTCCGACGCCAAATCCGGGCATCGCGCCTATGTCAGCAAGCGGCCCGACGTCACCGTGATCGACATCAGCCTGCCCGACGTCTCGGGCTTCGAGCTGATGCGGCGGATCCGCAAGGATGATCCCGACGCCAAAATCATCATGTTCAGCATGAACGACGACCCGGCCTTCGTGGTACGGGCGGTCGAGCTGGGGGCGCAGGGCTATGTCTCCAAGGGTGACGATCCCAGAATCCTGCTCAAGGCGGTGCGCAAGGTGGTCGCAGGTGATAATTTCATCTCGCCGCAGCTTGCAGAGGCCGTGACGTTTTCAGGCGCCGCGATCAAGGCCAATCCGGCCTCGCTGATGACGCCGCGGGAGCTCGAGATTCTCCGCCTGCTCGGACGCGGCGACAAGATCGTCGAGGTCGCCGAGGCGCTCGGCATCTCCTACAAGACGGTCGCCAACACGACGTCTCTCCTCAAGCAGAAGCTCGGCGCCAAGAACCATTCCGATCTGATCCGGATCGCGGTGGAAATCGGGATGAATTGACACGTCAGAACCGAACCGGCCGCTCCAGGATGCAGCCGGTTCGGCCGGCGGATCGGTGCCGCTCTTCGGCTGGGCAATGCGTGGCCGACAGCGAAACCCATCCGCCGACACAATCGGTCGAGACGGCGTTCGTTCCGCAATCGGCGCCTCAAATCGGGAAAGCATGGCAATTTGCGGCAAGTATCCGGCTCGCGGCGGCCGGTTGCGGCCGTGACACATCGGGAAAAACAGGAACATTTGCGCGGAGCCTGGCGTTTGGCTCTTGACGTCGCGATGACGGGCGACGAAAGGTTGCGCGCAACTCAGGGGTAGGCGACTTCGGAACGAGGCAAACCGGTCTGCACACAACGACAGACCTTCCAAGAGAAGGGCTGCGGCATCGCCGCAGCCCTTTTTCGTTGGACGAGCCCGGACGGGGAAGCGGTTTCCCGATGCCGCAAAACACTCTATGGTGCCGCAAAGCCTCTGGCTGCGAACCAGGAGCATCGTGAAATCAAAGGCTTACGGCTTGAGCGCAGGCGCGGCCGGCCTTTGGAGGGCAGATTGACTCGTTATATATCGACCCGGGGCGAGGCCCCCGAACTTGGCTTTTGCGACGTGATGCTGACCGGGCTTGCTCGCGACGGCGGTCTGTACGTGCCGGCGACCTGGCCCCAGCTTTCGGCGGAGACGATCGCGAGCTTCTTCGGCCGCCCCTATTGGGAGGTTGCCGTCGAGATCATCCGTCCGTTCGCCGGCGGCGAGATCACGGACGCAGAGCTCGGCCGCATGGCGAACGAGGCCTATGCCACCTTCCGCCATCCGGCCGTGGTGCCGTTGCGCCAGATGTCGCCGCACCAGTTCGTGCTGGAGCTGTTCCACGGGCCGACGCTCGCCTTCAAGGACGTGGCGATGCAGCTGATCTCGCGGCTGATGGACCATGTGCTGGCCAAGCGGGGCCAGCGCACCACCATCGTGGTCGCGACCTCCGGCGACACCGGCGGTGCCGCGGTCGAAGCGTTTGCTGGGCTGGAGAATGTCGATCTCATCGTATTGTTTCCGCACGGCCGCATCTCCGAGGTGCAGCGGCGGATGATGACGACGACGGTCGCAGCCAATGTGCATGCGCTGGCCATCGAAGGCACGTTCGATGACTGCCAGGCGCTCGTGAAAGGGATGTTCAACAACCATCGCTTCCGCGACGCGACGGCGCTCTCCGGCGTCAATTCCATCAACTGGGCGCGTATTGTTGCCCAGGTGGTCTACTACTTCACCTCCGCCGTTGCCGCCGGTGCACCGGCGCGCGCGGTTGACTTCATCGTTCCGACCGGCAATTTCGGCGACATCTTTGCCGGCTACGTCGCCAAGCGGATGGGCCTGCCGGTACGCACCCTGCGCATCGCCGCCAACGTCAACGACATCCTCGCCCGCACGCTCAAGACCGGGATCTACGAGGTGCGCGAGGTGCACGCGACTGCGTCGCCCTCGATGGATATCCAGATCTCCTCAAATTTCGAGCGGCTGCTGTTCGAGGCCGGCCGGCGCGATGCGGCCGGCGTTCGCCGTCTGATGGGTTCGCTGAAGCAGTCCGGGCGCTTCGTGCTGCCTGACGCGACGCTGGCGGCGATCCGCGACGAGTTCGACGCCGGGCGCGCCGACGAGACCGAGACCGCGGCTGCGATTCGGGTCGCCTGGCGCGAGGCGGGCGAACTCGTCGATCCCCACACCGCGGTGGCATTGGCGGTCGCCGATCGCGACACCACCGATACGACCGTGCCCAACATCGTGCTCTCGACCGCCCATCCGGCCAAGTTCCCGGATGCCGTGGAGGCGGCCTGCGGCCAGCGGCCGCAACTGCCGGCCTGGCTCGACGGTCTCATGACCAAATCCGAGCACATAAAGGTGATGAAGAACGATCAGGCAGAGGTCGAGCGGTTCGCGCTGTCGGTCAGCCGTGCCGCAAAACAGGGAGTTGCCGGATGAGCGTCGAGATCTCCAAGCTTGCCTCCGGCCTGACCGTCGTCACCGACAAGATGCCTCACGTCGAGACCGCAGCGCTCGGCGTCTGGGCCGGCGTCGGCGGCCGCGACGAGAAGCCGAACGAGCACGGCATCTCGCATCTGCTGGAACACATGGCGTTCAAGGGCACGACTAGGCGCTCCTCGCGTGAGATCGTGGAAGAGATCGAGGCGGTCGGCGGCGATCTCAACGCCGGTACCTCGACCGAGACGACGTCCTACTATGCGCGGGTGCTGAAGGCCGACGTCCCGCTCGCGCTCGACGTGCTCGCCGACATCCTCGCCAATCCCGCCTTCGAGCCGGACGAGCTGGAGCGCGAGAAGAACGTCATCGTGCAGGAGATCGGTGCTGCGCAGGACACGCCCGACGACGTCGTGTTCGAGCATCTCAACGAGCTCTGCTATCCCGACCAGCCGATGGGACGTTCGCTGCTCGGCACCGCAAAGACCTTGCGCGGCTTCAGCCGCGACTCGTTGCGCAGCTATCTGTCGACGCATTATCGCGGACCCGACATGGTAGTGGCGGCCGCAGGCGCCGTCGACCACCAGCAGGTGGTTGCCGAGGCCGAGATGCGCTTTGCGGGTTTTGAGGCGACGCCGGGCCCGAAGCCCCAAGCTGCACAGTTCGGCAAGGGCGGTGCCAAGGTGGTGCATCGCGAGCTCGAGCAGGCGCATTTGACGCTGGCGCTCGAAGGCGTGCCGCAGACCGACTTGTCGCTGTTCTCGCTTCAGGTGTTCACCAACATCCTCGGCGGCGGAATGTCCTCGCGGCTGTTCCAGGAGGTGCGGGAGAAGCGTGGCCTCTGCTATTCGATCTACACCTTCCACGCGCCCTATACCGATACCGGCTTCTTCGGCCTCTACACCGGCACCGATCCCACCGACGCCCCCGAGATGATGGAGGTCGTCATCGACATCATGAATGATGCGGTCGAGACGCTGACCGAGACCGAGATCGCGCGCGCCAAGGCGCAGATGAAGGCCGGCCTGCTGATGGCTCTGGAGAGCTGTTCTTCGCGCGCCGAGCAGCTCGCCCGACACGTGCTGGCCTATGGGCGGCCGCAGACGGTGGAGGAGCTGGTGGCCCGGATCGACGCCGTCAGCGTCGAATCGACCCGCGATGCGGCGCGTGCACTGCTTTCGCGCAGCCGCCCCGCCGTTGTTGCATTGGGCAGCGGAAGAGGTCTGGACACGGCGGTGTCTTTTGCGGAAGGATTGACCCGGGCGCGCGCCAAGGCGCGGCTGCATTAGGAGCCGCATGCGGGCCGCCCGCTTCGGGAAGCATCACCATGGCCCTGTTTCGCCTGCCATCCAGTGGACCCGCCGCCCTCGCGCCGCGCGGCAACGGGCTGTTGCTGCGCGCGCCGCAGATGTCGGACTTCCTGCAATGGGCCCATCTGCGCGAGTCCAGCCGCGACTACCTCACGCCCTGGGAGCCGATCTGGCCGTCGGACGATCTCACCCGGTCCGGCTTCCGCCGCCGCCTGCGCCGCTATTCGGAAGACATCGCCGCGGACCGCTCCTATCCCTTTCTGGTCTTCCGGGAGCTCGACGGCGCCATGATCGGTGGCATCACGCTAGCCAATGTCCGGCGCGGCATCGTGCAGGCCGGCACCATCGGTTACTGGGTCGGGCAGCCCTATGCCCATCGCGGCTACATGACGGCCTCGCTGCGGGTGCTGCTGCCGACGCTGTTCGGCGAGCTCAATCTGCATCGGGTCGAGGCCGCTTGCATTCCCACCAATGCACCGTCGATCCGGGTGCTGGAGAAGTGTGGCTTCTCTCGAGAGGGGCTGGCGCGCCGCTATCTCTGCATCAACGGGATCTGGCAGGACCACCTGCTGTTCGGCCTGCTGCACGAGGATTTCCGCGGCTGAGCCGGGGGCTTCATGCGCGAGATCAATCTCATTCCGGCCCTCTGGTTTCCTGCTCTACTTCCTGCCTTGGGATCGCCGATTTTGGCGATATAACGGCGCGGGCCGGCCGGCATCAGCCGGGACGTGTCAAGGAGTACAGGCGTTCATGAAGGAGCTTCGATCATTGCGGAATGCGCTACGGCGAGGTTCGGTGATCGCGCTGGCGCTGTCGGTCTCGTGTGCGACGATCTCGCCGGGCGCGGCCCAGTCGCTGACCGACCGCTTCAAGGGCTTGTTCGGCGGCACGTCCGACGAGCCGGCCCAGTCGAAGCCGGCGCCCGCGCCGGGCCAGCCGCCAGCCGACGACGACATTGATTGTCCCCAGGTCACGGTGCGCGCCGGAGCGTCGACCTATGCGGTCGGTGCCAACGGCAAACAGGCGGTTGGCAATGACGTTCGTTTCCAGGCCTCCATCACCAAGATGGCGCGCGAATGCGCCCGCAACGGCGGCGACATCACCGTGCGTGTCGGCATCCAGGGCCGCGTCATTGCAGGTCCCGCGGGCGCGCCGACCTCGGTCGATGTCCCGCTGCGCGTCGCTGTGGTCCAGGGCGGCATCGGGGAAAAGGTGATCGCCTCGAAGGCCTACCGGACTAAGGTCGAGATGTCGGAGGCCGGCAGCGTGCCCTTCACATTCGTCGCCGAGGATCTCTCCTACCCGATGCCCTCGGCGGCGGTCGCCGACTCCTACATCTTCTACGTCGGCTTCGATCCGCAGGCGCTGTCGCCGGAGCCGAAGGGGCGGGGGAAGAAGAAGTAAGTACAAGCAACTCCAGCTGTCATTGCCCGCGAAGGCGGGCAATCCAGTATTCCGAAACTGCGAGGCCAACCGAGAAGCCGCGGCGTACTGGATGCCCGCCTTCGCGGGCATGACAGCGGATTTGCGGATGCTGTGTCGGCGCAAAGAAAAAAAGCCGGCGCTCATCGCGCCGGCCTTTTGATTGGTGAGGAAGCTCGCCTCAGTTCAGCTTCTGCCGGACCTCGGTGATGCCCTTGGCGAGCAGGTCGTCGGCGACCTGGCCCTTGACCGACTGCGACAGGATGGTGGAGGCGGCCTGGACGGCGGCTTCCGCGGCTGCGGCGCGAACGTCGGCGAGCGCCTGGGCCTCGGCGAGCGCGATCTTGCCCTCCGCGGTCTTGGTGCGACGGGCGACGAAGTCTTCCATCTTCACCTTGGCGTCGGCCGCAATGCGGTCGGCTTCGGCCTTGGCGTTGGCGATGATATCGGCGGCCTCGCGCTCGGCCGTGGCGCTGCGGGCCTTGTAGTCGGCCAGCACCTTGGCGGCTTCCTGCTTGAGACGCGTTGCGTCGTCGAGCTCGGCCTTGATGCGGGCGGCGCGATGATCGAGCGTCGTCAGCACGGTCTTGTGGACGCCGAGATAGGCGAACACGACCATCAGGATGACGAAGGCGACGGCGACCCAGAATTCAGGTTCAAAGAACATATCGACTAACCCTTCAAGGACGCGTCAACGGCGGCATTGATCGACGCAGCGTCCGGAACCACGCCGGTGAGCTGCTGCACGATCGTGCCCGCCGCATCGGCCGCGATGCCACGGACGTTGCTCATCGCAGCCGTGCGGGTCGAGGCGATGGTCTTCTCCGCCTCGGCGAGCTTGGCTGCCAGCTGATCTTCCAAAGCCTTGCGCTCGGCTTCCGCCTGTGCGTTCAGCTTATCGCGGGTCTCGTTGCCGATCGCCTGCGCCCGCGCCCGCGCCGAAGCGAGCTCGCTTTCATAGGCCTTCAGCGCCGCGTCGGACATGTCCTTCAGCTTCTGCGCCTCGGCGAGGTCGCCCTCGATCTTGTTCTGACGCGCCTCGATCGCACCGCCGATGCGCGGCAGAGCGAGCTTGGACACGATCACGTAAAGCACGACGAAGAAGATCGCGAGCGACACCAGTTGCGAGGCAAAGGTGCTGCTCTCGAACGGCGGAAAGCCGCTACCGTGGTGACCACCGTCAGCCTCGGTGTGAGCGCCCGCCGCCGGACTCTTTGCGCCGCCATGACTTTCAGCCATGGAGTACTCCTGTTGCTGTCATGTGCGCCGCTTCGGTTGAAGCGGCGCGAAGTACGTCCTCAGAGCGGAACGAACAGCAGCAGCAGCGCGATCAGCAGCGAGAAGATGCCGAGCGCTTCGGTCACGGCGAAGCCGAAGATCAGGTTGCCGAACTGGCCCTGAGCAGCCGACGGATTGCGAACGGCTGCGGCGAGGTAGTTACCGAAGATCACGCCGACGCCGACGCCCGCACCGCCCATGCCGATGCACGCGATGCCCGCGCCGATAAGTTTTGCTGCTGCCGGATCCATTTTTGACTCCTTGGAGGAAAGATTGGGTTGTGGGTGGGAATTCCCCGGACCGCTCAGTGTCCCGGATGAATGGCGTCGTTGAGGTAGATGCAGGTCAGGATCGCGAACACGTAAGCCTGGAGGAACGCGACCAGGAGCTCGAGCGCAGTCAGCGCGACCGTGAGCGCCAACGGCAGCACGCCGCCGATCCAACCGACGGCGCCGAGCGAGACGCCGAGCATCGCGACGAAGCCCGCGAATACTTTCAGCGCGATGTGGCCGGCCAGCATGTTGGCGAACAGACGGACGCTGTGGGAGACCGGCCGCAGGAAGAACGACAGGATCTCGATGAACATGACCAGCGGCAGGATGTAGATGGGGACGCCGTGGGGAACGAAAATCTTGAAGAATTTCAGGCCGTTCTTGTAAAGGCCGTAGATCAGGACAGTGAAGAAGACAAGGAGCGCAAGCGCCGCGGTGACGATCAGATGGCTCGAGATCGTGAAGGTGTAGGGGATGATGCCGACCAGGTTCGAGACGCAGATGAACATGAACAGCGAGAAGATCAGCGGGAAGAACTTCATGCCTTCCGAGCCGGCAGTCGAACGGATGGTCGACGCCACGAACTCGTAGGAGATCTCGGCGACCGACTGGAGGCGCCCGGGAACCAGCTGGGTGCCGCTGGCGAGCATCAGGAGCGAGATCACCGCCACTGCCACCAGCATATAGAGCGACGAATTGGTGAAGGCGATCGTGTGATTGCCGATATGGCCGATCGTGAAGAGAGGCTCGATGTTGAACTGGTGGATCGGATCGATTTTCATCAGCGCGGCATCTCTTGGTCTGCCGGACTAGCCGGCTGGTCTCGGTCTACCGGCCGGGCCGGCCCGTACCGGCGAAGCCGGCACGATCAGTTCCTCTCCTCCTGTCGGATTAGCTACGACCCACCGCGCCTGTTTTGACCCGCACCTGCCGTTCTCACCACATTCACCACGCCGGCCACGAAGCCCAGCAGCAGGAACACGATAAATCCGAAAGGTGACGTCGACAGCAAGCGGTCGAAACCCCAGCCAATCCCCGCTCCGACAACGACCCCGGCGACCAACTCGGAGGATAACCGAAAACCAAGCGCCATCGCCGAGGCTCTGGCCGCTCTGTCTTCACCGTCACCTGCGGGTTGCTCGGTCTTGATCCGTCGGTCGCGTAATTCGGACAACCGTTGGTCAAGACTTCCGAGCCGTTCGGAAAGCGCAGCTTCCTCGGACGATCTATCGCCGTTTCCATTCTCGCCGTGTCCCGCGCTCTGTGCCATGCAACAAAGACCCGAAACGCCGCGCCCAAATGGAAATTACGTCCGCCACCCTCAAAAGCCGCGCGGACCATACTGAGCACACATAATCAAGTCAAGCCGGGTCACGAATGCGTCGTCTCCGATTATCTATTTGATTTGATTGATGATATTGTCGTGCGCGCCAGCGCCGCACACAGCGTGACGCCGCGGCGCAGCAGCTGCCCGCGCGATCTGCCGATGTGGCCGACATTTCGCCATGCCGCCGGGATCAAAGGGATCGCTGCGGCCGTTGATTTCATTGACCGGTTTAGGCGGCGGATTCCGCCGCCGGGGTGTAGACTTGCAGGAAAGAAGCAGCAGCGCCGTGGCGGAGAGCGCGATGAGACCAGCGAAATCATCCACAACATCATGGCTTGCAGCCTTGGCGCTCGCCGCCCTGGTTGCAATCAGCGGCGGCCTCGTTGCCGCGCAATCCACGCCCGACAGCGACAATGGCCGCTATTCCATGACGCCCATCCCGGAGGGCGTGCTGCGGCTCGACACCCGCACCGGCACGATGTCGACCTGCACGAAGAACGGCACCGACTGGGCCTGTTACGTAGTGCCCGACGAGCGCGCTGCATTCGATGCCGAGATCGGCCGGCTCCAGGCCGAGGTGGACAAGCTGAAGGGCCAGCTCGCTACCGGGCCGACCGTGTCGGGCAAGGTCGACGAGGCGCTGCCGAAGTCAGATTCGTTGAAGAAGGCGGAGCCGAAGGTCGCCGACGGCGAGCGCAAGATCGAGATCCCGCTGCCGAGTGACCAGGATGTCGACCGCGTGATGTCGTTCCTGGAAAAGGCATGGCGACGGCTGATCGACATGGCGAGCCGCGTCCAGAAGGACGTGTCGGGGAAGATTTGAGAGTTTAAATGACATCTGACAAGCACATGACGCGCTCGGTGCCGTCGATTGTGCAAGCCACGTCCATCAGTACCTCGATATTGACGGTACCGACGCCCGGACGAGGCTTGGTCGATCTCACGGCCGAAGTTGCGAAGTTCAGCAAGGACGTTCGTGCACGAGTCGGCGCGGTGACGCTGTTCATCCGCCACACCTCGGCGTCGCTGACGATCCAGGAAAACGCCGATCCTTCCGTGCTCGTCGATCTCGGCACCGCGCTGTCCCGGCTCGCGCCCGAAAATGCCGGCTGGACCCATGACACCGAAGGGCCGGACGATATGCCGGCGCATATAAAGACAATGCTGACGCAGACCTCGCTCAACGTGCCGGTCCTGGATGGCGCGCTTGCGCTGGGTACGTGGCAGGCGATCTATCTGATCGAGCATCGTAGCCGTCCGCATCGGCGCGAGGTCGTGCTGCAATTTATCGGCTCATCGCAGTGACAAAACAAAACCGGCCGCGGATACCCGCGGCCGGTTTGTCATCCGTGAAGCCGGCGTCGTACGCCGGCATCCTGCGATCAGTTCGACTTGATGTCGACGTCCTTGGTCTCGGGGAGGAAGAGGAAGCCGACCACTGCGGTGATCACCGCGAACGCGATCGGATACCAGAGGCCCGCATAAATGTCGCCGCTCGAGGCCACGATCGCGAATGCGGTCGCGGGCAACAGGCCGCCGAACCAGCCGTTGCCGATGTGATAGGGCAGCGACATCGAGGTGTAGCGGATCTTGGTCGGGAACAGCTCGACCAGCATCGCCGCGATCGGCCCGTAGACCATCGTGACGAAGATCACCAGGATGAACAAGAGTCCGATGATCGCTGCGACGTGCGGGCGGAAGATGTCGAACGGATTCGACATCTTCACGATGCCGGCGTCACCTGCCTTGGGATAGCCGGCTGCCTGCACCGCAGCGAGCACCGCCGGGTTGCTGTCCTTGGCGTTGCTGTAGGCCACATCCTTGCCGTTGACGACGACCTTGACGCCGGAGCCGGCCGCGCCGCTGGTCGTTGCGTACTTGACCGACGACTGCGACAGGAAGGCGCGTGCCGTGTCGCATGGCGAGGTGAAGACGCGGGTACCGACCGGGTTGAACAGGTCGCCGCAGCCCGCGGGATCGGCCACCACCTCGACCTTCGTTGCCTCGATCGCCTTCTCCAGCGCCGGGTTGGCATTGGTGGTGATCATCTTGAAGATCGGGAAGAAGGTCAGCGCCGCAATCAGGCAGCCGCCGAGGATGATCGGCTTGCGGCCGATCTTATCCGAGAGCGCGCCGAACACGATGAAGAAGCCGGTGCCGAACAGGAGCGACCAGGCGATCAGCAGGTTCGCCGTGTAACCGTCGACCTTCAGGATCGATTGCAGGAAGAACAGCGCGTAGAACTGGCCGGTGTACCAGACCACGCCCTGGCCCATCGTGCCCCCGAGCAGCGCGAGCAGCACGAGCTTGCCGTTCTGCCAGTTGGCGAAGGCCTCCGTCAGCGGCGCCTTCGAGCTCTTGCCCTCGTCCTTCATCTTCTGGAAGATCGGCGATTCATTGAGGCGGAGACGGATCCAGACCGAGACGCCGAGCAACAGCACGGAGACCAGGAACGGGATGCGCCAACCCCACGCAGCGAAATCGGCTTCGCCGATCGCGGAACGGGTGAACAGGATCACCAGCAGCGACAGGAACAGGCCGAGCGTCGCGGTGGTCTGGATGAACGAGGTATAGTAGCCGCGCTTGCCGTTCGGCGCATGCTCGGCGACATAGGTGGCCGCACCGCCATACTCGCCGCCGAGGGCGAGACCTTGGGCGAGACGCAACGCGATCAGGATCACGGGAGCTGCGAAGCCGATGGTCGCGGCGTTCGGCAGCAGGCCGACGATGAAGGTCGACAGGCCCATGATCAGGATGGTGACAAGGAAGGTGTATTTGCGGCCGACGATGTCGCCGATACGGCCGAACACGATGGCACCGAACGGGCGGACCAGGAAGCCCGCAGCAAACGCCAGCAGCGCGAAGATGTCGCGCGTTGCCGGCGGATAGGCCGAGAAGAACTGCGCGCCGATGATCGAAGCCAGCGATCCGTAAAGGTAGAAGTCGTACCACTCGAAGACGGTACCGAGCGAGGAGGCGAGAATGACGAAACGTTCGTCCTTCGTCATACCTCCTGTGCGCGCCTGAGACACAGCCATTGTCGACATGTTGCGATCGCTCCCCGAAACGTGTTTCCTCATGTCCCCGACGTCCGGATCCTCCCGGATCGACCAGGGCCTTGCCGCCAAAGTAACATCGCCGTGAAACCGACCCCAATACGACTTTCGGCCTTGCGCACTGACGCTCGCCTGATGCGCGGGTATCGGGTGCCGAGCAGCAGCACGCGGCTTGTGGATTAACCCCTTTGCCACAAAGGGATAATGTGCACTTGCATGCCACGGCTGGTCGGGGAAGAATTGAGCCGACCCGGATCCGGCTGACTGGCCCGGCGCGAACGATAGCAAGAGATCGATGAACGCTCCCTCGACCCATCTCATCATCGCCGATGATCACCCGCTGTTCCGCGATGCGCTTCGGCAGGCGGTGGCCGGGGTCCTGACCTCGGCCAAGATCGATGAGGCCGGATCGTTCGAGGATTTGACCAAGTTTCTGGAGCAGACGTCCGATGTCGACCTGATCCTGCTCGACCTCTCGATGCCCGGGATTTCAGGCTTTTCCGGCCTGATCTATCTGCGCGCGCAATATCCTGCGATCCCGGTGGTCATCGTCTCGGCCTCCGACGACAGCGCCACGATCCGCCGCTCGCTCGATTTCGGCGCCTCCGGCTTCATTCCGAAGCGCTTCGGGGTCGAGACGCTGCGCGATGCGATCCTCAAAGTCATGGAGGGAGATGTCTGGGTTCCCGCCGACACCGACCTGTCGGCCGCCGCCGACCCCGACATGACCCGGCTGCGCGACCGCCTGGTGACGCTGACGCCGCAGCAGGTGCGGGTTCTGATGATGCTGTCGGAGGGCCTCCTCAACAAGCAGATCGCCTACGAGCTCGGTGTCTCTGAGGCCACCATCAAGGCCCATGTCTCGGCGATCCTGCAAAAGCTCGGTGTCGAAAGCCGCACCCAGGCTGTGATCGCCGCCGCGAAGATCGCCGGCGGGCAGTGGAGGCAGGGCACCCCGACGGGGTGATTCCGCTACAGCGTCTTCATGAGCGAACTGGCTGCCCTGATATCAGCCGTCTCGGAACCTACAACGAAGCCTTCGAGCGCCGATTGAAGCGATAGCCTTGCTTCCTTGCGGCGGTGCTGTTCAGCGAGAAGCTGCGCAAGATCGATCGCCGCCCTCAATTCCCATGCTTTCGCGCCTTTGCGGCGGCTGAGCTCAAGCGATTGCATCAAATGGGTCTCCGCCTTCTCGGCCTCGGGCCGCGGCAGGGACAGCAGCACCTTGCCTTTCAGGCGCAACAGCTCAGGCATGTACAAATGATCGCCGCTTTGCTCGACAAGGCGGATCGCATCGTCGATCAAGCGCGCGCTCTGTTCGATCTGATCGAGTGCCAGAAGGCCATGAACCAGCGCGATGTTGAACGTCGTGGTTAGCAGTTCGTAGCCGGCATCGTGAAGTTCCTGGAGGCAGGGCCTGATCGTCTCGACGCCGCCCGCGGCGTCGCCGCGCCGGATCGCGAGTTCGCCTTTCACGCCTCTTCCGACCGCAAGATACGGGCCCATCGAGCGCGACTCGGCGTGAGCGATGAATCGATCGATGTTCTCTTCCGCACCGTCGATGTCTCCGCCCCACAGATCGATCGAGACCGCCCAGATCAAGGCGATACAAAGCGTGATCGGATGGTCCATCTGGGCGGCCTCGGCGACGGTCTGCTGCGCCAGTTGCCGCGCACGCGAAGACTGGCCCTGCAGCCACAGCTCTCTGGCAAGCGAGATGCCGGCCCGATTGCGATGATCGAAGCCGTAGACCGTACTGATCCGTTCCGTGCCGGGCCCCTCCCAGGCGAGCTCCAGCATTTTCAGCGCATCGCGATGCTCGCCGGCCAGATGCAGCGAGACGCCCAGCAGTGAATGGGCGAGAGCGATGGAGGCGGGATCGCCCAGCGCTTCGGCGACGATGAGGCTCTGCCGCGCATAGCCGAGCGCCGTGTCGAACTGTCCGATGCGCTCGTGGAAGATGTGCATACGGCCAAGCAGCTGGAGCTGGTTCGGCGCGTCTCCGCGCGTCTCGGCGATCGCAAGGCTCCTGGTCAGGGCGTTGCGCGCGGCCTCGCTGCCACCGCGCGTGAACATCAAGGTCAGTCCGAGAGCGGCCTGGAGGTGCATTTCCGCGGCACTGCCGCGCGCGGGCGGATCAATCGCAAGCAGCGCCCGCTCGGACCAGCGCCTGCACTCGATGAGCAGGGACATCGCCAGAAAGATTGGTGCCGCGGCGGCGGCGAGAGCGACTCCGATGCCGGCGTCGCCGCCGGTCCCAAAACTCCAGTCCAGCGCGGCGCGTACATTGTGAAGTGCGGAAAAATGGATCACGCGTTCGTCGGCGCTCGGCACCGTCGCCCATGTCGTGCCGGCCTGTTCCAGCCATCGCCGGTAGTAGTTGGCGTGGCGGGCAGCGAGTGCAGCTTCGTCTCGCGCGATCTCGAGCAGATAGGCGCGCGTCGTGTCCAGCAGGCGGTAGCGCATCATCGCGCCGATCGGTCGCGGCGCCACCATCGACTTGGCGACGAGGCTGTCGATGGCTTCAAACAGCCGAGCGCGGTCGACGCGTTCGTCCGGTACGACCTCGAGCGCGGCGTCAATGGTGAAATGCCCGGCGAAGACTGCAAGCCGGCGCAGCACGAGGCGTTCGACGTCGGACAGGAGCTCGTAGCTCCAGTCCAGCGTAGTCTGCAACGTCTTCTGCCGCGGCGGCGCGGTACGCTGACCCTGCCAGAGCAGGTTGAGGCGTTCATCCAGCAGCGCCGCGGTCTGCTTCAGGCCATAGGCTTCGACCCGGCCGGCGGCGAGCTCGATCGCCAGGGCCATGCCGTCGAGCTTGCGGCAGATACCAGCGGCGATGGCGGCATTGGTATCGTCGAGCGCGATCTGCGCGCCGCCGGCTCTCGCGCGTTCGAGAAACAGTTCCAGCGCGGGATAGGTCTGCGCGACGGCGGCCGTCAGTCCGGGGCCATCGGGTGGAACGGCAAGCGGCGCCAGTCGATAGACCTGCTCGCCCTCGACGCGCAGAGCTTCCCGGCTGGTGGCCAGGATATGAACCTGCGGCGCGGTCCGAAATATCTCTGCAGCCAGAGGCGCGGCCGCCGCGATGACGTGCTCGCAATTGTCCAGGATCAGCAGCAGCTTCTTGTCATGCAGATGCGCAAGCAAGGCGGGCATCGGATCGTCGGTCTGCGCCGGCAGGCCGAGCATCAGCAGGATCGAGGTGATCACGAGATCGGGATCGCTGAGCGCGGCAAGATCGACGAAATGCGCGGCATCGGCGAACGTCTCGAGCAGGTCGTGGGCGATCGCCACGGCAATTGCGGTCTTGCCGACGCCGCCCGGGCCGACGATCGTGATGAAGCGCGACGCGATGAGTTTTTCCGACAAGGTAGCGATCGCATCGTCCCGCCCGACCATCCGCTGCAGCCGGTTCGGAAGTTTGACGGGCGGCAATTCCGCCCCGCTCGCAGGGCGGCGCTGTGCGGGACGACCGCTCCGCGAGATCGGCGCCACGAAGCAATGGCCGCGCCCGGACAGCGTTGTGATGTAGCGGGCGCCGTCCTTGCCGTCGCCCAGAGCTTTCCGAAGCGCCGCGATGTGAAAGCGCAAGTTCGCTTCCTCGACGAGCATGCCGGGCCAGACCAGGTCCATCAGCTCCAGCTTGCTGACCACCTCGTTCGGCCGCGACATCAATGCGATCAGCGTATCGAAGCTCTTGGCGCCGAACGGCAGCACGACGCCCTCGCGCGTCACGAGCCTCTCCTGCGGCGTCACGGTGAATGGCCCGAACGATAGCATTCCTGCCGTGGGCCCTGCCGGCTCAGTCATGGCGAAGTCTGTCCATTTGAGAGAACCGGATAGCCAGCGGACTGCGATCCGGCAAGGCCGGCCTTGCATCGTGATCAGAACGTGGGTGCAGGTCTCGCAATCGCGGGTTCCGCACGGGCCTCACAACTTCTCACAAGACCAAACGGGTGTGCCGCGGCTGCTGCTGCTAGGCAATTGCGCGACGGCAAGGAGACTCTCATGAGCCAGACGGCAAAACTGCTCTACACGGCCCGCACCCACACCGCCGGCGGGCGGCAAGACGGCATGTCGCGCAGCTCCGACGGCCGTCTCGACGTGAGGCTGTCGCCGCCGGGCGGCGCGGGCATCGGCACCAATCCCGAGCAATTGTTCGCGGCCGGCTGGTCAGCCTGCTTCGAAGGCGCCATGGAGATCGCGGCCCGCAAGCGAAAGATCGCACTCCCCAGAAAATGCGCGATCGATGCCGAGATCGACCTTGTGCTCGACGAGGGCGCTTATTCCCTTCGGGCACGCATCAATGTCAGCCTGCCGGGCCTCGATGGCGACGTCGCGCGCGCCGTCATCGATGAGGCGCACCAGACTTGCCCCTATTCCAGGGCCGTCCGCGGCAATATCGACGTCACGGTCGCGCTGATCTGACGCACCATCACCCACCACCAACAAGGTAGCAACACCATGAATCACATCATCGACCAACATCGCCGCAAGTTTCTTGGCGTCGCCGCGGGAACAGCGGCCGTCGGTCTCGGCGTGATCGACCTCGCCGGTGCCGAGACGGATGCGCCGCGCTCCTCCGCGTCGACTGCGTCTTTCGGTGCGATCAAGCAGATCGATACCGGCGTCCTCAACGTCGGCTATGCGGAGGCCGGTCTCTCGAACGGCCCCGTCGCGATCCTGCTGCACGGCTGGCCTTACGATATTCACGCCTTCGTCGATGTCGCGCCGATCCTGGCGCAGGCCGGCTATCGCGTGATCATCCCATACTTGCGCGGCTACGGCACGACGCACTTCCTCTCCAGCGAGACGCTGCGCAACGGCGAGCCGGCAGCGATGGCCGTCGACATCATCGCGCTGATGGATGCACTCAACATCAAGAAAGCGGTCGTTGCCGGATTCGACTGGGGCGCGCGGACCGCCGGTATCATCGCCGCGCTGTGGCCCGAGCGCTGCCGTGCGCTGGTGTCGGTCAGCGGCTATCTGATCTCTGGCGAGGCGGCCGGAGCCACGCCGCTGCCGCCGCAGGCCGAACTGCAATGGTGGTACCAGTTCTATTTTGCGACCGAGCGCGGCCGCGCCGGGTACGAGAAGTACACGCATGATTTCGCAAAACTGATCTGGAAGCTCGCTTCACCGCAGTGGAAATTCGACGACGCCACCTTCGACCGCAGCGCGGCGGCGCTAGACAACAAGGATCATGTCGCGATCACGATCCATAATTACCGCTGGCGGCTGGGGCTAGCTCAGGGCGAAGCGAAATACGATCAACTTGAAAAGAAGATTGCGACAACGCCCAACATCGACGTACCCACGATCACGCTCGAAGGCGACGCCAACGGCGCGCCGCACCCAGACGTCAGCGCCTATGCCAAGAAGTTCTCGGGCCGGTTCGAGCATCGCCTGATCACCGGCGGCATCGGTCACAACCTGCCGCAGGAAGCGCCGAAGGCCTTTGCCAAGGCAGTTGTCGACGCCGACGGCGGCGCCCGAGAAATTTTCAATGTCCCAGTCCGGCGTGGCTGGACCGGGGATCGTCCCACGAGCTCAGCCTGATGCGATGCCATGACGTCAACCGAACCTGAAAAGAAAAGATTTCCTCATGCCACGGTCATTGTGCTGGCGATGGTCCTTCTCGTCGTCCTCCTGACATGCGTGCCATATCTGGTGACGATCGCGCTTGCGCAGGGGCCGGCGCAACGCGGCGCCGGAGATGCCTCGCCGATCTTCGGCGTCACTATTCCCGAGGGCTACAGGCAGTGGGAGCTGATCGCGCCAGCCGAGGAGGCGGCTCCGTTGAACGAGCTTCGCGCCGTCGTCGGCAACAATATCGCGATCGATGCCTATCATGACGGAAAGCTCCCGTTCCCGGACGGAACCATTCTGGTCAAGCGTGCCTGGAAGCGAAAGCAGTCACCCGAATTTGCGTCCGCGACAATTCCCGGCGCCGCCACCACGGTCCAGGTGATGGTCAAGGATTCCAAAAAATACGCATCAAACGGCGGCTGGGGTTTTGGCCGCTTCATCAACGGCAAGCCGGTCGACGAGGCCCAGCACCGCACCTGCTTTGCCTGCCACGAAGCCCGGGCGAAGGGCCACAATTACGTTTTCACGCGGCTTGCGCCTTGATCGCCGGCGGCCTGTCGACCCTTCGCAACAAGGCTGACTTCACTCCGCCGCCACCATCTGCTGCGTGCGCCACTGACCGAGCAGCGCGCGGAGCGAGGCCGGCTTGACCGGCTTGTTGAGCACCGCGACCTTTTCATCCCGCGCGGCCACCTGCACGGCGGGGCTGCGGTCGGCGGTGATCAGGATCGCCGGGATGGTGTCGCCGAAGCGGCGGCGGATGTCGCGAATGGCGGCGATGCCGTTGCCGCGGTCGAGATGATAATCGACGAGCAGGCCGGTGACCCGTCTCCCGGCGGCTTCGATGGCGGCGATCGCGCCCTCGGGATCGGCCACCGCGATCACCTCGGCGTCCCAGGCCTTCAGCAGCGTGCGCATGCCATCGAGGATCGCGGCATCGTTCTCGATGCACACGATCAGGGCGCCCGAGATCGGCGTGCGTGCGAGCGGCGTCGCGCTGGTCACGGCGGCTGTGTGGGTAATCGCCTTCGCGGTCGGCACCGTCACCGAAAACACCGAGCCGCCGCTCGCATTGGAGTCGATGGCGATGCCGTGGTTGAGCACGCGCGCCAGCCGCTCGACGATCGACAACCCGAGCCCCAGTCCGCGCGCGATCCGTGCCCCCTGCTCCAGGCGGTGGAATTCCTTGAAGATCTCGCCGCGCTTGACCTGTGGAATGCCGACGCCGGTGTCGTAGACGCAGATCTTGAGCGAGGCGCCACGGCGGCGGCAGCCGACCAGCACGCGCCCGCGCGGGGTATATTTGATCGCGTTGGAGATCAGGTTCTGCAGCAGCCGCCGCAGCAGCAGCCGGTCCGACTCGACCGGGAGCGAGCAGGGCACGAAGGCGAGCTCCAGGTTTTTGGCGCGCGCGATCGGCGCGAACTCGATCTCCAGCGAGCGCATCAGATCGGCCATCTTGAAGCTCGAGATCGAAGTGGTCATCGCGCCGGCATCCAGCCGTGAGATGTCGAGCAGCGCGCCGAGGATCTCCTCGATCGCCTGCAGCGACTCGTCGATGTTCTCGACCAGCCGCGTCTCCTCGCCGCCATGCTGGCGCTCGACCAGGCTGGTAACATAGAGCCGCGCCGCGTTCAGCGGCTGGAGGATGTCGTGGCTGGCTGCCGCCAGGAAGCGCGTCTTGGAGATGCTGGCGTCTTCGGCCGCGCTCTTGGCCAGCGCCAGCTCGGAATTCAGCCGGGTCAGCTCCTCGGTGCGGTCGCGCACCCGCTTTTCCAGCGACGCATTGGCGCGCTCCAGCGCTTCGGCCGCCTCGAACGTGGGCGTGACGTCGGTGAAGGTGATCACGAGGCCGCCGCCGGGCATGCGGTTGGTCAAGATCTCGATCACCATGTGGCGGTCGGGCAGGCGCTCGAGATAAGGCTCGCTGTCGGTGGTGTAGGCCGCGAGCCGGCGCTCCAGCATGGCCTCGCGCTCGACTGGATCGGCCGGTTCGCTCACGCCCATCAATTCCAGGATTTCGCGCAAGGGCGTGCCGAACTGGATGAAGTGCGGCGGCACGTTGAGGAGATCGCCGAACTGCCGGTTGGAGCAGATCAGTTGCAGGTCGGCATCGAACACTGCGATGCCCTGGCGCACGTGGTTGAGCGCGGTCTGAAGGATCTCGCGGTTGAAATGCAGCGCTGCATGGGAATCGTCGAGCAGCTTCAGCGCCGCTTTCGCAGAAACCGTCCGCTTGCGCAGCAGCAGCGACATCACCAGGCGCGAGGACGCCGCGCCGATCGAGGAGGCGATCAGGTGCTCGGCGTGTTGCAACAGCTCGAAATCGGCGGGCGCCGCGTGCTCCAGCCGCACATTGCGCCGGGCCGAAAACGCCTCGAACGAATGCCGGGCGCGGTCGGGTCCGAGATATTGCGCGACCGTGGTCTGGATATCCTGCACGGTGACGGTGGTGCGCCAGCGGCGAAAGTTCGGAGAGATCGGGGCGAGTGTGTCGGGCACGAACAGATCGGCCTGCACCAGCTCGATGGAGCTCGGCCGCCGCGCCAACGACAGCAGCACATAGGTGAGGATATTGAGCGAGAGCGACCAGATGACGCCATGCATCAGCGGCGGCAGGTCGGCGCCGAACAGCGCCTGTGGCCGCAGCGCCTCGATCCCGAACGGCCCGTGCTGGAGCAACAGGATTCCTGAAGTCGAGGTGTCCATGAAGCTCGGAATGAACAGTGTGTAGAGCCAAACCACGAAGCCGACCAGCATGCCGCCGATGGCGCCACGCGCGGTGGCGCGCCGCCACAACAGCCCGCCGAAGAAGCTTGGTGCCAACTGGGCGATGGCGGCAAAGGAGAGCAGGCCGATCGCCACGAGCTGGGTGTTGCCGAGCGCGCGGTAGTAGAAATAGGCCATCACCATGATGGCGAAGATCGCGAGCCGGCGCGAGCGCAGCAGGAAGTCGCTGAAATCGGCGCCGCCGGTGCGCCCTTCCGGCCGTCGTTTTAGCACCAGCGGCACCACGAGGTCGTTCGAGACCATGATCGAGAGCGCGACGCATTCGACGATCACCATCGCGGTTGCGGCCGACAGGCCGCCGACGAAGACGGCGACGCTGAGCAGGTTCGCGCCGCCCTCGATCGGCAGCGCCAGCACGTACATATCAGGATCGACGGCGCCGAACGGGAAGGTGACGAGACCGGCGAGCGCGATCGGGATCACGAACAAATTGATCGCGACCAGATAGAGCGGAAACAGCCAGCGTGCGCGGCCGACCTCGGCATCCGAGGAGTTTTCGACCACGCTGACATGGAACTGGCGCGGCAGCAGCATGATCGCGCAGAGCGATAGCAGCGTCATGGTGAGGAAGTTGCCGATCGACGGCGAATAGTTAATCGCGCGCACCGCCTCCGGTGTCTTCATGGCGCGCTCGATCAATTCGTGCGGCGAGAACATCCAGAAGGTGACGAAGATGCCGGCGGCGAGGAAGGCGACCAGCTTGATGATGGATTCGGTCGCGATCGCCAGCATCAGGCCGTGCTGGTGCTCGGTGGCATCGGTCTGCCGCGTGCCGAACAGCACGGCAAAGGCCGCCATCGCCAGCGTCACCATCAGCGCCACGTCGCCGAGGATCGGGATGTGGGAGAACGCCTGGTCCTCGCTCAAAATGGTTTCGAGCGAGGAGGCGACCGCCTTGAGCTGCAGCGCGATGTAGGGCACCGAGCCGATGATCGCGATCAGCGCCACTGTTGCGGCCACCGCCTGGCTCTTGCCGTAGCGCGCGCCGATGAAGTCGGCGATCGAGGTGATGTTGTGAGCCTTCGCGAGCTGGATCACGCGGCGCAGCACGCCGGTGCCGAGCCCGATCATCAGGATCGGGCCGACATAGATCGCGAGGAAGTCGGTCGAGGTGCGGGTAGCAAAGCCCACCGATCCGAAGAAGGTCCAGGAGGTACAGTAGATCGCCAGCGACAGCGGATAGATCAGTCCGGAAGCACGGCCGCGCCCGGCCGGCGAGCGGCGGTCGCCGTGGCTCGCCACCAGGAACAGAAAGCCGATATAGCCGAAGGCGGCGGCGATCACGCCCCAGTCGTGGAGCATTGCGTCGGGCACTCCCAGGGCGCGACAGCTCCGCGCCCGATCTCATTTTCCCTGCAAATCTAGCGCGTTGGGCAGGCGCAAGCGACAGCGAAATGCCCGGACGGGGCGGGAACTGGTATTGTCGTTAAGTGGCCTGGCAGGCCGTCAGCCCCAATGTCGTCCTGGCGAAGGCCAGGACCCATAACCACAGGACGTAGTTATGGGCATGCAGGTAGCTCCAGCGAGCTGCAACAATTCCCAGTCGGGGTAATGGGTCCTGGCGTTCGCCAGGACGACGATCACTCCGCCGCCAGCGACTTCTCGCGCAAAGGCAGACCAATGCGGTCCCACACTTGGAGCAAGGCTTCGGCGAGCTGATCGATCAGGCCGTCATCATGATAGGGCGAGGGCGTGATGCGCAGGCGTTCGGTGCCCTTGGCGACGGTCGGATAGTTGATCGGCTGGATGTAGATACCGTGCTCTTCCAGCAGGAGGTCGGAGGCCTGCTTGCACTTCTCGGCATTGCCGATGAACAGCGGCACGATGTGGGTGTCGTTCGACATCACAGGCAGGCCAGCGGCATTGAGGATCGCCTTGACGCGGGCGGCGCGGTCCTGATGGCGTTCGCGCTCCCAGCTCGAGGTCTTCAGATGCTTGATCGCCGCGGTCGCTGCCGAGCAGATCGCCGGCGGCAACGCGGTGGTGAAGATGAAGCCCGGTGCGTAAGAGCGCACGGCGTCGATGATCTGACCGTTGGCGGCGATGTAGCCGCCGAGGCAGCCGAAGGCCTTGGCGAGCGTGCCTTCGAGCACGTCGATGCGATGCATCACGCCGTCACGCTCGGCGATACCGCCGCCGCGCGGACCGTACATGCCGACAGCGTGGACCTCGTCGACATAGGTCATCGCGCCATATTTCTCGGCGAGATCGCAGATTTTTGCCAGCGGCGCGACGTCGCCGTCCATGGAATAGAGGCTCTCGCAGGCGATCAGTTTCGGCCGGTTCGGACCGGCCGCTTTCAGCAGCGCCTCGAGATCGGCGAGATCATTGTGCCGGAACACCATCCGCTCGCAGCCGGACTGGCGAATGCCCTCGATCATCGAATTGTGGTTGAGCTCGTCCGACAGGATCAGGCAATTCGGGATCAGCTTGGCGATGGTCGCGATGCCGGTCTGGTTCGAGACATAGCCCGACGTGAACAGCAGCGCGGCTTCCTTGCCGTGAAGATCAGCGAGCTCGGCTTCGAGCTGCACCAGCGGATGATGCGTGCCGGCGATATTGCGGGTGCCGCCTGCGCCGGTGCCGACGCGGGTCGCGGTCTCGACCATGGCGCCGACCACCTTCGGGTGCTGGCCCATGCCGAGATAATCGTTGGAGCACCAGATCACGACGTCGCGCTTGCCCTTGGGCGAGTGCCAGAGCGCATGCGGGAACCGGCCGGCGATACGCTCAAGGTCGGCGAACACGCGGTAGCGCCGCTCGGTGTGCAGACGATCAAGGGCAGAATTGAAGAACTGGCTGTAATCCATCGGCAAAACCTGCACGGAACCTGACCAAGGGCTCGCATCTTCTTAGAGCTTTTCCAGCTCTAATGTCTATGCGCTATCCCACATTTGGGCCTGTGGGGCATTTGGGCAAAATGCCCTATCGGGCGTGCGGCGGCTTGACGTGGGTCAAAAATACCGACGGGATCGCCAATGTTGCTGTGCGATAGCGGCGTCGCGGTCGGTCTCGACGGTCAAATAGCGAGATGAAGGCAGCGCTCACGTCGTCCTGAAACGCAGCACGCCGTCGGCGGTCTCGGCGGTCAACCGGCCCTCGACCAGCATGTAGTTGACATGGGCGATCAGCTCGCCGGAGGCGAAGCCCATCTGGTGCACATCGAGGGGGTACTTGTTGAACACCACCGGCACCAGTTCGCGCGATGTCTGCGGCACCTCGCTGCAGGCCTCCGCAATCAGCCGGCAGCGGTCCTCGTGGTGATCGGCGAGCTGCTTGATGCGGGTCTTCAATCCATAGAACGGCACGCCGTGGCCGGGCAGCACCAAGAGGTCATAGGGCAGCGTGGTGGTGAGGCTGGCCAGCGAGGCCAGATATTCGCCGAGCGAATTCTGGTCGGGCTCGACTGCCCAGACGCTGACATTGGGGGAGATCTTGCTCAGCACCTGATCGGCGGAGAGGAATAGCTTGTCGTCGGCGCAATACAGCATCACCTGGTCGAGCGCGTGGCCGCCGCCCGTGATCACCTTGAAGCGCCGCGTGCCGATCACGACCTCGTCGCCATGCGAGATGCGGCGGTAGGACGGCGGCAGCACCGAGACGCGCTTGAGATAATCCTGGCCGCGCCCGAGCAGCTTGTCGGTCAGGTCTTCGTCCATGCCGTGACGGCGGAAGAACAGCCGCTGCGCCTCGCGCCGCTCCTCGGTGCCGCGGTTCTGGTGATAGACCGATTGCAGATATTCGACCTGCGACATCAGAAGCGGACAGCTGAAACGCTCGACGATCCACCCCGCGAGCCCGACATGGTCGGGGTGCGAATGGGTCACGATCAACCGGGTGATGTGGACGCCCTTCAGCGGACCGTCGAACAGTTTGGTCCAGGCCTCGATCGTTTCCTCATTGCCGAAGCCGGCATCGACCATCGCATAGCCATCGCCGTCGGCGAGCAGGTAGATGTTCACGTGGTTGAGGCGGAACGGCAGCTTCAGCCGCGCCCACAACACGCCCGGCTTCACCTCCACGACCTCCTCGGGGCCGGGATGCTGTTCCCAGGGGTAGCGCAGGGCCTCGGCCGAGGACTGCATGGTGTCGGTTTTCGGGTTCATGCCACCGGCTTAAACCCACTGGCTGCGGCGCGCCAGCCGAAAAAGGACGCGTGGCCGGCCCGCATAGCGGTCATTCCAGGCAGTTTTCCGTAGCCCGGATGGAGCGAAAGCATAATCCGGGACCTTAGCACTTGTGGCACTGTCCCCGGATTGCGCTTCAGCGAAATCCGGGCTACAGGACGGCGCTTACGCCGCCCGCATGTTGTTGAGGAACGCGTCGATCTCTCCGCGCAGCATGTCGGCCTCGCGGCGGAGCGCATCCGATGCGCCCAGCACCTCGCTTGCCGCGGCGCCGGCTTCGGCTGATGCCGTGGAGACGCCGACGATGTTGCTGGAGACCTCGCTGGTGCCGCCGGCGGCATGCTGGATGTTGCGGGCGATCTCGCGGGTGGCCGCACCCTGTTCCTCGACCGCAGCGGCAATCGTCGTGGTCACGTCGTTGATCTCACCGATGATCCGGCCGATGCCCTGGATGGCGCCGACCGCCGAGGTAGTGACTTGCTGCATGCTGGTGATTTGGGAGCGGATATCCTCCGTCGCCTTCGCGGTCTGGCTCGCGAGACTCTTCACTTCGGAGGCGACCACCGCGAAGCCGCGGCCGGCCTCACCCGCGCGCGCCGCCTCGATGGTGGCGTTGAGCGCGAGCAGATTGGTCTGCGAGGCGATGGTCTGGATCAAATCGACCACGACGCTGATGCGGCTCGCGCTGTCGGCAAGGCTCTGCACCGTGGCGTCGGTCGAGCCGGCCTCGTCGACCGCCTTCCTGGCGATCTCGGCCGAGGTGACGACCTGACGGCTGATCTCGGCAATCGAGGACGACAATTGCTCGGTGCCGGCCGACACGGTCTGCACGTTGACCGATGTCTCCTCGGCGGCGGAGGCGACCGCGTTCACCAGCGCGTTGGATTGGTCCGCGGTGTTCGACATGCTTTGCGCGGTCGACTGCATCGAATTGGCTGACTGCGCGAGATTGTCGAGCGCGGAACGCACGGTGCTCTCGAACTCGGCGATCTTCGCCTCCATGCGCGCGGCACGCTCGGCCTTGGCGATGCGGTCCTTGTCCTGCTCGCTCGACATCGCGCGGGCTTCGATCATGCTTTCGCGGAACACTTGCAGCGTGTTCGCCATCACCGAGATTTCGTCGTCGTGATTGTTCGAGCGGTAGATCTCTGTCTCGAGGTCGCCGTTCGCGAGCAGCTGCATCGACTGCTGCAGGGCGCCGATCCGGCGCAGGATGTTGCGGCCGACATAGAGCCAGACGAACAGCGCCGAGCCGACCAGCGTCAGCGCACCCAGCGCCAGCATGCTCGTGGTCGCGAGCGATATCTCCTGCCGCGCCTGGAAGGTCGAGGCATTGGTCTCCTTCTGCACGCCGTCGACGAGCTGCTGTACGCTGATGCCGAGGCCGACATTGAGCTTGCGGGTCTCGTCCAGGATGGTCTGGCCGTAGTCGATGGCGTCGAGCTCCTTCTCACGCAGGTTGAACACGCCGGTCTTGCCGGTGCCGAGCGCGAGTAGCTTTTCCGCCGTCTCGCGCAGCATCTTGGTGCCCTGATTGTTTGGCAACAGATCGAGGTTGGACCGCAGGCGTCCCTGTGCCGTCTTGAATTCCTTCTGGATGTCGTCGAGCTTGTCGCTCGTGTTCGCCGACAGTGCCGCGCTCATGTCGGCGGCAGCGAGATTGCCGCTGGCGACGACGTTGCCGAGCTGGCCGACTGTCTGCGCGGCTTCGGTGGCATCTTCGGCGGAAAGGTTGGCCGACCCGAGAATGGCGTTCACCTGGGTCTGGGCGTTCAGCATCGCCGGACTTGCCGCGCCGACGAAACCGCTCTGTGCGCTGCGCAGCGCGTCATATTGCTTGTCATGGAGTGCGGCTACATCCAGCCGCTCGCGGGCGGCCTTGGCCAGGCTCTGGGCCGCCTCGTTGATGCTCTTTATGGTCTCGCTGAGTCCGGAGACGATGGTCTTGTCGGCGCCGAGCTCGACGATCTCGCCGAGCTTCTGCTGCGTCTGCTCCTGCAATTCCCTGAGCTTCTTAGTGCGCTCGTTCAGGGCGTCCTCGCTTTGAGCTGCAAGTAGTGCCGGTCCCTGTGCCGCGAGACTCGCGCTCAGTGCCGACAATTGCAGGCTTGCGGCAAGGCGCGGAATGTCCTCTCCGCTCAGATCAGTCATGCGTCCGCCGAGATTCTGCAGCACGAAGCCGGCGCCCGCCGAGATCACGAGGCCCATGCCCGCGATCACGGCGAAGGCCGCAAACAGGCTGCCGCGCACGCCCCATTTCGCCATTTTGAAGCGAGGCTTGAAACGGCCGAGGACACGGCCCAGACGGATCGGCATCGAAATTCCCTGATCTTTATATTTTCGCTGCGGAGTATCCGTGGTGTGGGTTAAAAAATCGCAAGTTGCACAAACGGTTGCGCGTTCCGCACAGCGAAAAAAGAAAGGGCCGGCAAACGTGCCGGCCCTTCGTCGGCATAGGGTTTTGCTAACCGATCAGTAACGCGCGGCCACTGGGCCGGCCCAGTTGAAGCGGTAGTTGACGCCCGCCTTGACGGTATGGTCGTCGGTGGTGAAGTTGCCGGTGCCCGCCAGTGGGCCCCCCGTGAAGTGCGCGTCGCCGAAATTGTAGTACTGGTACTCGGCCTTTGCCGACCAGCTCGGCGCGAACATGTATTCGAGGCCGGCGCCGACGGTGTAGCCGTTACGGTGATCGCCAGTGATGACGAAGGCGGTTGGCACGCCGCCGACAGTCACCTTCTCGTTGTTGTCAGAATAGGCGTAGCCGCCCTTCACATAGAGCAGGCCCGGACCCCAGGTGTAGCCGACGCGGCCGGTGATCGAGCCGAGGCCGCGCTGGTCGTTGGTGTAGGCGACGCCGCCGGGGAACACCGCGCCGACGCTGCCGGAGAGCCAGGAATACTGGCCTTCGACGCCGACCACGAAGTTCGGGTTGAACTGCCAGTCCGCACCGACCTGCACGCCGCCGAGAAAACGGCCGTTGCCGTTGTTGCCGGTAGAGAGGCCGCTGAAATTGTTGTCGCTGGAGAACGCGCCGCCGAGATGGGCGCCGAGATAGAAACCGGTCCAATTGTAGATCGGCGCGGCATAGGCGGGTGCGGCCTTGTTGTAATAGGGGCGGGCGCCGAGATCGGCACCGAGGGCCGGCGCGGCCGCGCCCACCACGATCAGCGCCACGGTCGCAAACAGAATCTTCTTCATAGTCCTAACTCCAACACTCAGGTCCGCGGCAGGCGCGCTTTCTGCGCCGTCGTTGGTTTCGCAGATAGCTCGCTTTTGACGAAAATGCTGTCACATGCATGGCACAGCGGTGCCCAACCTAACTTATTGGGCTGTAAATGCTTTTTGTACTTAATGGCGACTTAAGAAATGCTGAAGGAAGGTTTAAATTTGAAGCTCGCAGCTAACTTGCGTGCATACCTCGTTAACCAAGACGCCGCAGCGCCTCGTCGCGCATCTGCGCGCGGAACGCCGCGCGACGCGCTGGCCGGTCTTCCTCGCGCACGTCGTGGCGATCGAAGACGTCGAAATTTTCCAGGATCGGATAGCGCTCGCTCGCCATCGCGAGCACGCGCAGCACCTTGGTCGCTGATGGCGTTGGGCCGCGCACCTCCCAGCGCCGAATGGTGTCGGCGCCGCCCTTCTCCGGCAATCCGCACAGCTTCGCCATGTCCCCTGCCGTGAGCTTCCGCTCGAGGGCCGCGGAGAGGTCGGCGCGGAGTTGCTTCAGTTCGGGGCCGGTCATGTCACCTCATTACGCGAGATCGCTGAGGTGAATGCATTAGCGCTGATTCGGGTCCATCCGAAGGCGAGGAGCGTACACGGCGCGCCGCGGCACCTTCGTGCGCGCACGGAGTTATGATCGGGGTGCTATGGAAATCCTCCAATCAATCAACAGATGGCACATCGGACCCGCAGAAGGGATCAGCCATGACAACCATCAAATTCGCTATTGCTACACTCATCACTGCCGGACTGCTTGCCGCGCCCTTCGCGGCTGAAGCCAAGAAGTACCGGTCGAGCAGACACTACAGCACGCGCGTAGTGGCCCCGACCTACGGGGGCGCCGCATCGCCGGCGCCGCAGCCCCGAGCGTCTTATGGGTCATCCGGACAGACGGTCGGCACCGTCACGGCGCCGTCGATCGGATCGTACAATTGGCCCTCGGTCGGCGTAACCAACGCGGTCCCCACCTGGAGCAACACCACCAGATAGGATCACATTCTGCAAGACGCGAGCCGCTGCCGGTCAACGCGTGCCGGGCGCGAGGCCAGAGAGCAGGTAGAGCGCGATCAGCAATGTCGCGACTGAGAGCATTGCGTTGGCTCGAAAGGCCCTCGTCAGTCTCCCAGCCGTCCGGCCACGCGGATCGACTCTTCTGGCGGGGCCTGCGACTCTAAATTCCCCGGCCGCTTTGTTGACCGATGACGCAGCGCCATGCCGCCAGGCGTTCGGCCGGATGCTGGTTCATCCACTCGGCGAGCTGCGGCGCGCCCATCAGGCAGGACTGCACCGAGACCTGGGCAAAGTCCGAGGTGGTGACGATCTGCTCGTGACAATTGGCCGGAGACGCGAGACTGCAGAGCACGGCGATGATCTTGATCACGACAGGTTACCTCTGTCGCCGCCGATGAATGCGCGGCCAACCGTTGTTTTATCCTGCTCCTCGCTGGCCGGATCGGCCGCCGGGAAGATGCTGTCGTAGATGGCGCGTGCCTCTTGAATGAGGCGCACTCGCTCGCGCTCGGACCTTGAGACAAACTGAAGAATTTCGCCCATGTTGGCTCCGGATATCAGTTAACAAGTCCATCCGTCATGAGATGACGTTGATCATGTTATCGCCATCTATGGTGCCGCCTTTGGCTTTGAAACGGCGCGGCCAGTCACGACGGCATAACAAGCGCGTGACCGCGCCCCGCAAGCGACCGGATGCTGGAGTCTACTTGCTCCCCGCGGTGAACAGCAGGGCAGTCTCACAAGGCAAATGCTGCTGGATCAAATATGTTTCGCACCGTGCAGCGAGCAAGTTTTTGGAACCATCGCAAAGTTCGCGAACCCGCCACGACGGATCTCTCACGCCGCCGGCGCGCGCTCCTTTTGCCCGGGCACAGCCGCAAGCAGCTCACGCGTATAGGCGTGCTCGGGCGCGGCGAAGAGCTGCGCAGTCGGCTTCAGCTCGACGATGGCGCCGCGTTGCATCACCGCGATGCGGTCGCAGATTTGGGCTGCAACGCGTAAGTCATGGGTGATGAACAGCATCGACAGCCCGAGCCGCGCCTTGAGGTCTTCAAGCAGTCTCAGCACCTGAGCCTGCACTGAGACGTCGAGCGCGGAGACGGCCTCATCGGCGACGATGATCTCGGGTTCGAGCGCCAGTGCGCGCGCGATGCCGACGCGCTGGCGCTGGCCGCCGGAGAATTCATGCGGGTAGCGATCGAGCGCGCCGGCATCCAGCCCCACCATCTTGAGCAGATCGCGGGCGCGGTCGAACGCCACCTTCGGTTCGACGCCGGCTGCGATCGGGCCGTCGGCGATGATGTGGCCGATCTTGCGGCGCGGATTGAGCGAGGCGAACGGATCCTGAAAGATCATCTGGATGCGATGACGCTCGGCGCGCAGCGCCTTGCCCGACAACGAGGTGAGATCGGTCTCGCCGATCCGCACCGTGCCGCGATCGGCCTCGATCAGCCGCATCACCAAGCGCGCCACCGACGACTTGCCGGAGCCGGACTCTCCGACGAGGCCGAGCGTCTCGCCCTTGAGGATCGCGAAGTTGACTTCGCGCGCGGCATCGACGCGGCGATCCTGGCGAAACCAGCCGCCCGATGTGACATAGGTCTTGTCCAGCCCGATCACTTCGACGGCCTTGGCCTGATCGTCCAGGGGCGCGCGCGCCGGTGGGTCCATGGTCGGCACGGCCGCGAGCAGCGCCTTGGTGTAGTCGTGCTGCGGATCGTTGAAGACGACACTGGCGGGTCCTTCCTCGACGACCTTGCCATGCCTGAGCACCACGACCTGATCGGCGATATCTGCGACCACGCCGAAATCATGGGTGATGAACATCACCGCCATGTTGCGGTTGCGCTGGAGGTTGCGGATCAGCTTCAGGATCTGCGCCTGCGTGGTGACGTCAAGCGCAGTGGTCGGCTCGTCCGCGACCAGCACCGCGGGCTCCAGCGCGAGCGCCATGGCGATCATGGCGCGCTGGCGCTGGCCGCCGGAGAGCTGGTGTGGATAGGCGCGCACGATGCGTTCGGGGTCGGGCAGGCCGACCTCGCGCGCCAGCGACAGTGCCCTGGCACGTCGCTCTCGCGGCGTGAGCAGGCCGTGGGCCTCGAACATCTCCGCCATCTGGTCGCCGATCCGCATCAGCGGATTGAGCGCGGTCATCGGCTCCTGAAAGATCATCGCGAACCGGCGGCCGCGCAGATCGCGCCAGCCGTCGTCGTCGAGCTTGAGCAGGTCGCGGCCTTCGAACATGACCTCGCCGGAGTTGGTGGAGACCGTGTCCGGCAGCAGGCCCATGAGCGCATGCGCGCACATCGATTTGCCGGAGCCGGACTCGCCGACGACGCAGACGATTTTGCCGGCTTGCAGATCCAGCGAGACGCCGTCGACCGCGAAGGGACGCTCGGCGCCCTTGGGCAGCGCGATCCGCAAGTTCTTGATGGAGACAGCGGGCGGTGCGGTCATGATCAGCGTCCCTCGCGCGACAGCCGCGGATTGAGCGCGTCGTTGAGGCCTTCGCCGATCAGGTTCAGGCCAAGCACCGAGATCAGGATGGCGACGCCGGGAAACACGGTGATCCACCAGGCCTGGCGGATCACGGTGCGGCCGGCGCCGACCATGTAGCCCCAGGAGATCAAATTGGGATCGCCGAGGCCAAGGAACGCCAGCGAGGATTCCAGCAGGATCGCGGTTGCGACCATCAGCGAGGCCAGCACGATCACCGGCGACAATGCGTTCGGCAAGATCTCGCGCAGGATGATCCAGCTGTTGCTCTGGCCGGTGACCACGGCGGCCTGGACATATTCGCGCGTGCGCAGCGACAGCACCTCGCCGCGCACGAGGCGCGCGACCGGCGGCCAGCTCACCACCGCAATCGACGCCACGATCGAATAGATCGAAGGCTGGAGGATCGCGACCAGCACGATCGCGAGCGCGAAGCTCGGAATGGTCTGGAAGAATTCGGTGAAGCGCATCAATGCGTCGTCGACCTTGCCGCCGAAATAGCCGGCCATGGCACCGATCGGCACGCCGACGATCAGCGCCACCAGCGTCGAGACGAGGCCGACCAGCAGTGACACGCGCGCGCCGAAAATCATGCCGGCGAACACGTCGCGGCCGAGCGCGTCGGTCCCGAGCGGCACGGTCGAGAGCGTGAAGGGCGGCAGGAATGGCCGCTGCACCATACGCCAGGGCGAGTTCGGGAACAGCAGCGGCCCGAACACCGCAACGGCGATCGCGAGCACGAGGATGATGAGCCCGATGACGCCGCTCGGACTGCGCAGCATCGATTTCCAGAACTGTTTCATGTGGCGTATTCGATGCGCGGATCGACCAGGCGATAGACCAGGTCGGTGATGAGGTTGAAGATCAGCACCATGGCGGAGCAGATCACGAAGACGCCAAGCAGCAGATTGTAGTCCCGCTGCAATAGCGCGTCGTACATCAGGCGTCCGATGCCGGGCCAGGCGAACACGGTCTCGGTGATGACGGCGCCGCCGATCAGCGTGCCGGAATGCACGCCGGCGAGCGTCACCACCGGCAGCAGCGCGTTGCGCAGCACGTGGCGGCGCTGGATCACAGCGTCTGAAAGGCCCTTGGCGCGCGCTGTCTTGACGAAGTCGAGCCGTTTCACCTCCAGCATCGAAGCCCGCGTCATGCGGGTATAGGTCGCCATGAAGAACAGGCCGAGCGTCATCGCCGGCATGATCAGATGTCTTGTGACGTCGATCACATGGGCAAGGCCGGTCAAGTTGGCGCCGACCGTCTCGTAGCCAAAGCTCGGCAGCCACTCCATGGTGACCGAGAACAGCAGAATGCCCATCAGCGCCACCCAGAAGATCGGCATGGCGTAGAAGATCAGCGCGAACACGGTGATGGCGGTATCGAGGAAGGTTCCGGCGAAGCGCGCGGCGAAAGTGCCGAAGAGGACGCCGAGCATGAGCGAGATCGTGAAAGCCGTCAGCGTCAGCAACAGGGTCGCCGGCAGCCGCTCCAGGATCAGCTTGGATACCGGCGCCTGCTGGCGGAAGGAGAAGCCGAGATCGAGCGTGGCGATGCCCTTGACGTAGATGAAGAGCTGCTCGGGCAGCGGCTTGTCGAGGCCGAATTTTTCCTTGAGCTGCTGGACGAAGATCTGATCGCTGGCCCCCGCTTCGCCGGCCATCACGACCGCGGGGTCGCCAGGCGCAAGCCGGATCAGGAAGAAATTGAGGACGACGATCGCGAGCAGGACGATCACGCCCTTTGCGACACGCTGAGCGACGAAGGAGAGCATTGTTAGATGGCGATCAGGTCAGGTTGAAGGCAGCGGCAGTTGCGGTACGCTCCCTCTCCCGCCTGCGGGACAGGGCAGGGGAGAGGGTGCTTCCGCAGAGAGGGCGACAAGTGGCGAAAGCCCTCTCCCGCTACGCGCTTCGCACGTAGCGACCTCCCCCGCAAGCGGGGGAGGTGAAGCGAGCCCGCAGCGGACGCCTTCACTTGTCGAGCCATGCGTCCTTGAAGCCGTCATTGACCCCGATCCCGGTGGTGATCAGGTTCTTGACCTTGCAGCGCGTGATGGTCGGGAATTGCAGCTCGAGCATCCAGGCCACCGGCACGTCCTCGACCAGGATCTTTTGCGCCTTCTCGTAGATCTCCTTGCGCTTAGAATCCGCTGTCGCGACTGCGCCGTCGGCAAACAGCTTGTCGATCTCGGGATTGGAGTAGCCTTCGACGTTGTTGAAGACCTGGCCCTTGGCGATCGCGCTGGAGACGTAGTTGCGGCCGACGCCGAGCGCGGGATCGCCGTACTGGTAGAGATAGGTGAAGGCGATGTCGTAGTCCCAGTCGCCGATCTTCTGGTTGCCACCGGCAACGTCGGTGGCGATCGTCTCGATGTTCATGCCGACGTCCTGGAGGTTCTGCTTCACCGCTTCACCCCAGCGCTGCCAGGTCTCGCCATAGGCGAGCGGCAGCAGGCGGATCTTCTCGCCCTTGTAGCCGGCTTCCTTCAACAGCGCCTTGGCCTTGGCCGGATCGTAGGGATATTTCGGCACGTCATCGGTGTAATACTTGATGGTCGAGGCGGACGGGCCGGTCGCGACCTTGCCGAGTCCGTTCCAGATCACGTCCTTGGCGAAGTCGCGATCGATCGCATACATGATAGCCTGACGCACCCGCTTGTCCGCGAGCGGACCCTGGCGGTTGTTCAGCCACAACCAAGCCAGCGGCGAAAAGAACTCCCAGCCGGCGCCGGTAACGCAGGTGTCCTTCAGCTTGGACAGCCGCGGCACGTCGAAATTCTCGACCGAGCCGCCGGGCAAGACGTCGACCTTGCCTGTTTCGTATGCCACCGAGCGCGCGGCGGCGTCCGGGATGACCTGCCAGTAGATCTCGTCGAGATAGGGCTTGCCCTTCTCGTAATAGTTCGGGTTCTTGACCAAGCGGATGAACGAGCCCTTCTGCCATTCCTTGAACATGAAGGGGCCGGTGCCGATCGGCGCATTGTTGTAGGGGTTGGTCTTGAAGTCGGTGCCTTCGTAGAGATGCTTCGGCACCATCGGCATCGAGCCGACCTCAAAGATGCCGAGGAAAGGGCCGAACGGCTGCTTCAGCGTGAACACGACGGTGTGGTCGTCGGGCGCCTCGACCTTGTCGACCTGCACGAGGTTGTTGCGGGCGCGCGCATGGGTCTGCTTCAGCATCTCGATCGAGAACAGCACGTCGGCGGCGGTGAAGGGCTTGCCGT
Organism: Bradyrhizobium sp. 142; assembly: GCF_023074015.1. Taxonomy (NCBI): domain Bacteria; kingdom Pseudomonadati; phylum Pseudomonadota; class Alphaproteobacteria; order Hyphomicrobiales; family Nitrobacteraceae; genus Bradyrhizobium; species Bradyrhizobium sp. 142. The sequence goes on along the minus strand of NZ_JADPKQ010000073.1, from coordinate 57,223 downwards.
CGTGCCAAGTCACCCCCTTCCTAAGCTTGAAGGTGTAGGTCTTGGCGTCCTCGCTGACGCTCCAGCTCTCGGCCAGCTCCGGCTGCGGCTCGAGCTTGGGGCTGTAGCGCAGCAGGCCCTCGAAGATGTTGCCCGACACCATCTGGACCGGCCCGTTCTGGACCATGGCAAGCATCAGGCCGGGCGGCTCGGGCTGGATCACCGCGTTGATCACGCCCCCCGTTTTCGGCTCTTGCGCCAGCGCCGGGGCGGTAAGGCCGCAAGCCAGGAGGATACCGAGCAACACTCGTTTTGACATGTCGTATCTTTCTCAAGCGAGACCAGCCGTAAAGGCTTCGCACGTCATGGCGCGCGAAGCTACGGCCGTCCCATCCCAGTCCCCATCCGATATCAAGGCTCACATAGTCTCGTTCGACGCCGCAAGATGAAAGTCTCGACAGTGTTCGCACAAAAAATGTACAGCGCGTTCCGTTTTTACTTGATTCATGGTCCTGTCATGGAGACAAGTCGGCCATGGACAATGCCACCCGCTCCGAACGATCCCGCAAGGCTGCGCTCGAAGCCGCGATCAGAATCATCGCGCGCGATGGGCCTGGCCGGCTGACGCTCGATGCCATCGCGCGCGAGAGTGGTCTCAGCAAGGGCGGCGTCATGCATCAGTTCCGCACCAAGGAGGCGGTGCTCAAGGCGCTCCTGGAGCGGCAGATGGAGCATTTCGAGGAGTTCTCGACCCGTTATCTGGCGAAGGTGAGTGCGACCTCGGCAAATCCCAATCTGGCGACGCAGCTTGCGACCGTGCGCGAAGCGGCCACGTCGCCAAATTCGGCGGCGCTCGCGCTGGTCGCAGCCATGGTCGAAAATCCTAATCTGATGTCGCTTCCGCGCGACCGCGAGATGAAGAGGGTGGAGGCCATCAAGGCGGAGGCCGCCGATCCCGAGCTCGCGCTGTTGCGCTGGGCAGCGGCGCGGGGGCTATTGTTGAGCTCGCTTCTTGGCATGTCGCCGCTTGGCAAGGACGAGCACCAGCGCCTATTCGCGCGTCTGCTCGATGACGATCAATGGCGGCCGCTCGAAAAGCCGGCCAAGGTCCGCGCCGTGAAAGCCGGCACGACATCCGCCGCGAAGGCCGGAACGGCGCGCAAGCGCGCGTGAGTCATCGTTAGCGAACTTCGACCGGCGGCTGCACAAAACCGCGCCTGCGGCCAAATGTGCCAGGCCTCGCTTTTCGCGTTTACAAACCAACCGGTCGGTTTTATAAATGGAAATACTGAGACGGCCCGAGGCGTCTGACATGGCCCCGGACGATGCGTTGGGCCGGCGATGGTGAGCCCCGCAGCCGCGTCTGGTCCCGTACGCGGCTGCGGTTGCCATCGCTTTCCGTCAAAGCCGCAAGAGGAGTCTGGAATGGATCGCTCGATCGCCATGCGCGGTCTGGGAACGCTTGCTCTGTGCGCGGCCGCGGGCGGTTGCGCCTCGGTTGCACCCGTGCCTTATTCGGAGATAGCTTCCTCGGCCTATATGGCGCGGGACAAGTCCGATGCCTCCGGCCGGGTGCCGTACCGCTATTCCACGCCGGTCGACTGGCGCGCCTATAATAAAGTGATTCTCGAACCGGTCGTGGTTTACCGCGGGAAAGATCACCAGTTCGCCGACATGTCCGACAAGGACAAGGCGACGCTCGCCGCCTACATGCAGGACCGCTTCGCCGAGCGGCTGCGCGGCCGCTTCATGCTGGTGCGCGAGCGCGGGCCCAACACGCTACGGATCAGGCTGACGTTGACCGGCGCTGTCGCCAACATGCCGGTGCTCGGCACGCTCTCCCGTTTCGATGTCGCGGGCGCGGTCTACAACGGCGTGCAGGCTGCCCGCGACGGCGAGGGCACCATGACCGGCTCGGTCATTTACGGCGTCGAGATCTTCGATGCCGCGACCGCGCGCCTGCTCAGTGCCTATGTCATCAAGCAATACCCCGGCGCCTACGACATCAAGGCCAGCGTCGGCTCGCTCGCGGCCGCCAACGCCGGCCTCGACAAGGGTGCCGATGCGCTGATGGCGCAATTGAACTGACGCCGCAACCCATCAAACCAAAGGTGCTGCTGATGAACTTCTTGCTTCGCTTCCTGCTGCGCATTGCGATCACCATCGTGATGATGGTCCTTGGCGGCCATGCCGGCGCCGTCGGTCCCCTCGATCCCAGCGGCACCTGGCTCGTCGAGGACGGCCGGGCGCGCATCCGGCTCGAGCGCTGCGGACCGTCGCGCGATCGCATCTGCGGCTTCATCGTCTGGATGAAGGAGCCGGCCGACAAGCGCGGCCAGCCCTATCGCGACAGCCAGAATCCCGACACCGACAAGCGCGCTCGTACGCTGCTCGGCCACCAGCTCATCATGGGCTTGCAGGCGACGGCCGACGGCCGTTTCGCCGGTGACATCTACAATGCCGAGGACGGCAAATCCTATTCGGTCTCGCTGTGGCGCGAATCTGCCGACCGCCTCAAGCTCAAGGGCTGCCTGATCAAGCTGTTGTGCCAGACCCAGACCTGGCAGCAGACCCTCGACGTCCAGCCCGGCCAGCTCGTCGGCCTGACCGGCGATCTCAACGGCCCCCGCGCCGACAAGGAATGGGCGCAGGTGCCGGCGCCGAAGCCGATGCAGGCCAAAGCCAAGTAGCGGATTGCTTCGCTAACCATTCACTTGGTTTCCGGTGCGCCGACGGCTGCGCTAGCAATGACGACGTGATGGCGGTCGCATATTGCGCGCCTTCGAGATTTGACCGGTTGTTCGCCAAAAGCTATCCTTCCATCCCGACGGGTCGTCCAATCCGAATTTGCACGCGCGAATTCCTCATTCCGGGGCGCACCTATGGAATGGTCAGCCAAGCCCTCTCGTGCCGATCAGCCCTTCGGCAGTTGGGCCGACGATCTCGCTGCGGCCTTTGTCCGGCTCGAGCCGCGGAAAATCGCCGACCGTCCCTTCGAAGGTTCGATCGCGCGTACCGACGCCGCGGCGGTCCAGATTTCGCTGGTGAAAGCCACGGGGCACTGCGTTCTCCGGCTGCGGCCCCATATTGCGCGAAGCGCGGACGATCTCTGCTTCGTCAATCTCCAGCTCGAGGGCCTGGGCCGCACGACGCAACGGGGACACGAGCAGGTCTGTGCGCCTGGCGACCTCGCGGTCGCCGATACGACCGAGCCGTTCGAGATTGCCAACGGCCGCGACTTCCGCCTCTTTTGCTTTGCCGTGCCGCGGCGGCGCCTGCCAAAGAGCTTTGCGGATTCTCCGCGGCTTGCGTTGTCGAGGACGGAAAATGGCCGCGCGTTGTCGCGCACGCTCGCAGGCTATGCCGAGCTTTGCCTGGCCGCACCCGCCGTTGCGGCAAGCAGCGGCACGCATGTGGTCGAGCTGATCGCGCATGCACCGGAGATGCTGGGTGAAACGCCGGTTGCGCGCGTGAATGCGCCCGTGCTGCTGTCGATGATGCTCGACCATATCGACCGCCACAGCGACGATCCCGGTCTCGATGCCGAATTGCTTGCCCGGAAGTTCCGCTGCTCGGAGCGCTATGTGCACCGACTGTTCGTCGCGACCGGCCGCTCTGTCGGCGAGCATGTCAGCGATCGGCGGATCCTGGTCTCCGCTCGCGACCTGCTCGACGCGCAGCATCGTCACAAGACCATCTCCGCGATCGCGTATGAGGCCGGCTTTTCCGACATTTCGCACTTCAATCGCCTCTTCAAGCGCAGCCACGGCCTCGCCCCGCGCGAATTTCGCAGGACTAAGGGAAGGGCGAGTAGTTCACCTCCAGCCAAGAATTCGGTCGCTGCCGACCAAGATTTTCCGCCCTCGCTCGGCTCACCCTGGTGACCTGCCGGAGCGAGGGAGATGTTCGATGGCGATTGATTTCACGCTTTCACCTGCGCAGCGCGCGTTGCAGCTTCAATCGCGAAAATTCGCGGCGGAGGTCTTGGCCGGCGCCGGCAAGGCCGAGTTGCTGGCGACGCCGGAAGAGCGCTTCCTCGCGACGAAGCCTACCTATGAGGCGATGGTCGCTGCCGGTTATCTGCGCAAATGCATTCCGGCGCCGGCGGGCGGCGACAACGCCGGACTTGTCGACATGGCGATCCTGGCGGAAGAATTCTACGCTGTGAATCCGAGCGTGACGCTGACCATGCTCGGCACCGTGCTCGGTCTGCTGCCGATTCTGCTTGGTGGTACGGCGGAGCAATGCGCCCGCCTGCTTGCACCGTTCCTGAAGACGAGCGGCGCTCCGCTTGCGGGCTTCTGCTCCTCGGAACCCGGCGGCAGCGCCAATGCCGCCGCACCGCCGCCGGGCGAGGGCGTGCGCACCTCCGCTAAACGCGAGCTTGGCAACTGGATCATCGACGGTCGCAAGAAATGGGTGTCGTCCGCCACCGGGTGGGACCGCAACGGCGCCGACGTGTTGTGCGTGGTGTGCCGGACCAATCCCGCCGCGCCACCGGAGCAGGGTGTCTCCATCATTGCGGTCGAGGGTCCGGTGCCCGGCATCGTGTTCGAACGCGCCATCGATTCGATCGGCCACCGCGCTCACCTCGTGCCGGAATTCAGCCTGCGTGCCGTCACCGCGCCGCACGGCAATCTGCTCGGGCAGGAGGGGGGCGGCTTGATGCTGGCGTCTGCCGCCTTCACCGGCACGGCGGCGCTGGTCGGCATCTTCGGCGTCGCCCTGATGCGGGCCGCTTTCGACTTCGCACTGCATTTTGCCCGCACCGAGAAACGCGGCGGGGTACAGGCGATCATCGAGCATCAGGCGGTCGGCTATGCACTCGCCGACGCGAAGACCACTATCGAAGCCGCGCGCTACCTGAGCTGGCGGGCTTGCCATGCGCTCGATGCGCAATTGCCCGGCGCCGACGAGCTCGCGGTCCAGGCCAAGATATTCGGCTCCGAAGCCGCGGTGCGGGTCATCACCGACCTGATGCGCGTGGTCGGCATCGATAGCTACGATCACGCGGCGCCGTTCGGCCGCTTGTTGCAGGACGCGTTGGCGCTGCCGATCTTCGACGGTGGCAATATGGGCATCCGCCGGCGTCAGCTCCACGCGATGCTGATGCGGCCCGATTACGATCCGTTGACCGCGTGCGGAGGAGCCTGAGACGACGCGCCGTATCTGCATCCGCCTCTTGCGCATCCGATGGCGCTCGCCCCGCTTGCGGGGAGAGGGAGTTCTCTACCCCAACCCCGCGCGCCGGAACCCTTCCAGATAGTGCTCGCGGTCCGCCTCGTTCGCCCATGGCAGTTGCGTCGCGATCCAGTGCAGCGAGATACCGGGCTGGGTGCGGCGCAGCTCCTGCAAGGCCATCCCGGCGAGCGCCCGGTCATTGGTCATGCCGGCAGAGACTGCGAGCACGCGATAGGCGCCGGTGAGGTCGCCGCGGTGGCGGATCGCCTCGCGCGCCAGCGCGATCGCCTCGTCATAATGCCGCTCGGTGAAACGCGCATAGCCGGCGATGCCGTGATAGATCGCCAGCGACGGATCGCGCGGTGAGAGCCGGATCGCCTTTTGTGCCGCCTCGAACGAATCCTTCGGCCGTCCGGCATAGGACAGCGCCAGCGCATAATAACCCTGCGCCAGCGAGAAGTTCGGATTGAGCGCGAGCGCCTGCTCGAATTCGGACAGCGCGTCCGCAAGTCGCCGCGTGGAGAAGCAGACGCTGCCGAGCGCGGCATGCGCCCAGGCGTCCTCGTGGTCGCAGCGCACCGCTGCGAGCGCGGCGGCCTCGGCGACCGGCGCCGTCGTGGCGAGGTCGGCCCAGCCGAGATGCACGCCGAACATGTGGCTCGCCGCCAGCACCGACCGCGCCTGGCCGTAGGCCGGGTCGATCGCGATGGCGCGCTCCAGCAACGCCTGCGCGGCGAGGTGGTCGTGCCGCGTCACGCGCCAGTAATGCGATAGCGCGCGCATCACCAGATCCCAGGCGTCCAGGCTCGAAGGCGGCTTGCGGTGGCTGCGAAAATTCTTCGCCGCATGGATCTGCGGCTCGATCGCCGCGGCGATCGCATTGGTGATCTCGTCCTGCACGGCGAAGACGTCGATGAGCTCGCGGTCGTAACGTTCGGCCCAGAGATGGCTGCCGGAGGTGGCGTCGTTGAGCTGCGCGGTGATGCGCACGCGGTTGTCCGCCTTGCGCACGCTGCCCTCGACGATGTAGCGGACGCCGAGTTCCTCGGCGATCTGCCTGATGTGGACCGCACGGCCCTTGTATGTGAAGGATGAATTGCGGGCGATCACCATGAACCAGCGCTGCTTTGACAGCGCGGTCAGGATGTCCTCGCTGATCCCGCCGCCGAAATACTCCTGGGCAGGATCGCCGCTCATGTTCTCGAACGCGAGCACCGCGATCCCCGGGCGGTCGGCTGCCGCGCGCGCAGGGGCGGGCCTGGCTTCGGCCGGCACAAGCGAGGCTGCCATTTCTTCCCGGACTTTCCCGACGAAGCGAAAGCCCTTGCGCGGGATGGTCTTGATCAGCCGCTGGGTCGCGCCGTCGTCGCCAAGCGCCTTTCGTGCGGCATTGATCCGGCTGTTCAGCGCGGAGTCCGAGACGATCCGGTCGCTCCAGATTTGGCGGATCAGGTCATCCTTGCTGACCACTCGGGCGCGCTGGGCGACCAGATAGAGCAGCAGATCGAACACCTGGGGCTGCAACGGCACGGCCGCGCCGCCGCAGGTGAGCTCCCGCAGGTCGCCGTCGAGCACGTTGTTTTCAAAGCAAAATCGCACGTTTCTGTCGTCTCAAGCAAAAATCAAAGTCGTCTCAGGCGAAAATCAACCGTCCGCGAAGGCCTTGGGACGTCCGAAGCGGCATGGTGCACCGACCAATGAAGTGCCGGCGTTTTGGCACAACGGAGCATTCTATGACCCAAATTGATGATCAGTTTCATTCAATCGGCCCGGGGCTTGCGGGCTCACGCGTTTTCAAGTTCATCGCCTTTCTGTACGGAATTGCGGCATATCTCGTGTTTTTCGTCACCATTCTCTACGCCATCGGCTTCGTCATGGGGCTAGTGGTGCCAGAGACCATCGACACTGGAACCGACACGCCGACGGCCGAGGCCGTCATCATCAATCTCGTCCTGATGTCGCTGTTCGCCATTCAGCACAGCGTGATGGCACGGCAGCAATTCAAGGCGTGGTGGACGCAAGTAATCCCCAAGCCGATCGAGCGCAGCACCTATGTGCTGCTGGCGAGCCTGTCACTGCTCCTCCTGTTCTGGCAGTGGCGTCCGCTGCCCACGGTCATATGGAACGTCGCGGACCCGGATCTCGCCGTGACGATCGTCACGCTGTCGCTGGCGGGCTGGGTGCTGGTGTTCATCTCGACCTTCATCATCAACCATTTCGAGCTGTTCGGATTGCATCAGGTGACCAATCATCTCGTCGGCAAGGAGCCGACGCCGCCGCGCTTCAAGACGCCGCTGTTCTACAAATTCGTCCGCCATCCGATCTACCTCGGCTTCATCATCGCGTTCTGGGCGGCGCCGGTCATGACCGCAGGCCATCTGTTGTTCGCCGCCGTGACCACGATCTACATCTTTGTGGGCATCGCGCTGGAGGAGCACGACCTCGTGGATCTCTTTGGCGACGAGTACCGGCAGTACAAACAACGGGTGTCGATGCTTATTCCCTGGCGCCGGTCAGTATAACCTTCGGATCTTTCCGCGCGCGTCCGCCGAACGGAGGACGCGCCGCGGCGCCGATGCGCATAGCGCAGCGGCTAGGAAACTCTCCACGAGTCCAGCTCTCGCGGTGCCTTGTGGTGATTCCCCTTCACCCTCTCCCCGTACTCACCTTCGCCGAAATCCCGGCGGACAAGAGAGCGGCAGAGGGGAAACGACTCTCACTAATCATCAACGGAGAAAACAAAATGAAACATGTCGGAAACTGCTTCTGCGGCGCGGTCACGGTCGAGGTCACCGGCGCGCCGGAGGCGATGGGCTATTGCCATTGCCGTTCCTGCCGATCGTGGTCGGGCGGACCGGTGAACGCCTTCAGCTTGTGGAAGCCGGAAGCCGTGCGCATCAGCGAAGGCGCCCAGAATGTCGAGACCTTCGCCAAGACGCCGCTCAGCCAGCGCAAGTTCTGCAAGAAGTGCGGCGGTCATCTCATGACCAACCATCCGCCGCTCGGCCTGATCGACGTCTTCACCGCCACCATCCCCACGCTCGCCTTCACGCCCGGCGTCCACGTCAATTACGCCGAGACGGTGCTGCCGATGCGCGACGGCCTGCCCAAGCTGAAGGATTTTCCGGCAGAGTTCGGCGGTAGCGGCGAGATGATGCAGGAGTAGCGAGTTCTTCGCTTCTCCCCTCATGCGGCCCTGGAGGGGGAGGGTCGCTACGCATAGAGCGCAGCGCAATGCGGAGCGGGGTGGGGTGACGGTCTCTCCGCGTCGAAGACTGCCCGTGCGGAGAGATCACCCCATCCCGCTCGCGCTGCGCGCGATCGACCCTCCCCCTCCAGGCAGGGCAATCGGATATAGGTGTGCACGATGCGGCGACATCGGCAGTGGGCTCCCTCTCTCCCGCTTGCGGGGGAGGGTTGGGGTGGGGGGTGTCTCCGCGTCGGGACTATCGAGATTGGGGAGGATATCCCGCCGTGGCGAAAGCCCTCACCCGCCGCGCTCCGCGAGCGCGTCGGCCTCTCCCGCAAGCGGGAGAGGCCGAGCAAGCCCGCGGATAATCCTCGTGAAATCCATATGCGATTCCCCTGCCCTCCAGGGGAGGGTGAAATCGCACCACATCAAAACATCAGGTTGTCCTTCACCAGCACCCAGCGGCCGTCCTTAACCTGTTGCACCTGGGTGATGGTGCTGGCGAGATGGTCAGTCTTGGAGAACTTCGTCGGAGGCGAGTTGAAGATGTCGACGAACTTGTCTCCGGATTCCAGCGCGTCCAGCATCTTCTGGCCGGTCAGATCCTTGCCCGCCTTCTGCGCATAGAAGGCGAACGTCATCACCGCGTTGTAGCCGATGATGGCCTGGGTGTTGGCATCGGTGCCGAACGTCTTCTTGTAGGTGGCGAGCCAGTCCTTGACCTTGCCCTTGGCCGTGTCCTCGTAAGGAATCTCGAAGAGGGCGGCAGCGTAGAGGCCTTCTACGGCCTCCTTGCCGAGCATCGGCACCTCCATCACATTGGTGGGCGTGGCGCCAAGGAAGGTAACTTCCCAGCCGAGCTTCCTGGCCTCGGTCATGGCGCCGATGGGCTCACGCAGGATCGCGCCGAGCACGACGAGGTCGCAGCTGTCGGACTTCATCTTCGCGACCTGGGCGCTAAAGTCGGAGGCGCCGCGCTTGTAGCTCGTGATCGAGGCCGGCTGCACCTTCATGGCGGTGAGCTGCTGGTTGAAGCCGTCAAGCACGTTTTTGCCGTACTCGTCATCCTGGTACATGATGCACGGCTTCTGGAAATTCTTCCACTCCATCATGTATTTCAGCGCCGCGCGCGTGCTTTCGACATAGGGCAGCAGGTTGTTGAACTTCAATCGCTCCTGCGGCTTGGCCGGATCGAACTTGAAGGTGAACTCGGCCGCCGTCAGCGGGAAGAGCTGAAGCACCCCGGCGTCGAGCAGGATATCCTGCGCGGCGAGCACGGTCGGCGATCCCATCGGTCCCACCATCGCGAAGATCTTGTCGCGCTCGATCAGTTTCTGCGAAGCCAGTACAGCCTTCTTCGGATCGTAACCGCTGTCCTCGACGACCAGCCGAATCTTGCGGCCGTTAATGCCGCCCGCCGCGTTGACCTCCTCGACCGCCATCTTCATGCCGTTGGAGACCGGCACGCCCCAGCCCTTGATCGGGCCCGACAGATCCTGATGAGTACCGATGACGATCTCGGATCCCGAGATGCCTTCATTGGTGACCTTGGTTTGCGCTGCGGCCGGCAGACAGGTGAGCGCCACCGCGCCCACCGCAAGGCCGAACGTCCTCAACGATCTCGACATTGTCGTCTCCTCTCCATTAGGCCCATGTTGCACGAAGGACGGGGCCATCGCTCCTTCGCCTTTTTTTGGAACAAGATAATTCAAGCCACAGCCCGTGCGCGATACATCGCGTCGATCTCGGCGGCGTAGCGCTTGTTCACGAAACCGCGCTTCAGCTTCATGGTCGGCGTCAGTTCCTCGTCCTCCGGGGTGAGCTGGCGCTCGATCAGATAGAACTTCTTGATGGTCTCGACGCGAGCGAAATTGCCGTTGACCTCTTCGATCTCGCGCCAGATCAGGTCCTGGACCTGCATCGCCCGGCACAGGCTGGCATAGTTGGTGAAGGGGATGTCGTGGTCCTGCGCGAACTTCTCGACGTTCTCCTGGTCGATCATGATGAGGCAGGTCAAATACGGCCGCTTGTCGCCGATCACCACGGCGTCCGAGATGTAGGGCGAGAATTTGAGCTGGTTCTCGATCTCCGAGGGCGTGATGTTCTTGCCGCCGGAGGTGATGATGATGTCCTTCATCCGGTCGGTGATCCTGATGAAGCCTTCGTTGTCGATGACGCCGACGTCGCCGGTGTGCAGCCAGCCGCGCTGATCGATGGTCTCCGCGGTCTTTTCCGGCTGGTTGAGATAGCCCATGAACAGGAAGTCGCCCCTGATCAGGATCTCGCCCTCCGGCGAAACAGCAACCTCGCCCCAGGGCACTGCCGTGCCGACCGAGCCGAGCCTGATCCGCTCCGCCGGCATCATGGTCGCGACCCCGCAATTCTCGGTCTGGCCGTAGACCTCGTGGATGTTGATGCCGAGCGCGAGATACCAGCGGATCAGGTCCGGCGCGATCGGCGCCGCGCCCGTGAACGCGATCCGGCAGCGGTCGAGCCCGATCATGCGGCGGATGTTGCGGAACACGAGCTGGTAGGCGAGGCGGTTGGCCAGACGCAGCGCCAGCGGCGGCGCCTTGCCCTCGATCCGGCGATCGACCATGCGATAGCCGATCTCGATGGCGCGCCGGTAGACCCATCGCTGGAGCGGCGTGGCATCCTTCAGGGCGATGGTGATGGCGGAATAGAATTTCTCCCAGATCCGCGGCACTGCGAGGAAGACGGTCGGCTGCACCTCGCGCAGATTGTCCGGCACCGTCTCGGGACTCTCGGCGAAATTCATCACCGAGCCGAGCGCAACGGAGATGTAGTAGCCGCCGATCCGCTCGGCGACGTGGCAGAGCGGCAGGAAGATCAGCCGGTCGTCATCCTCCCGTGCCGGAATGAAATCGTTGGCGTGCCGCATCTGATGCGTGACGCTGCGGTTGGCGTGCATGGCGCCTTTGGGCGGGCCGGTCGTGCCGGACGTATAAACGAGAACGGCGAGATCGCCCGCGGCGCGACTGTCGAGCATGTCCTGCCACAGCGCCTCACTGCCGAGCATGTGGTTGCGGCCGAGCGCGCGGAACTCGTCGAGCGACATCACCATGTCGTCGGAGAAACCGCTGAGGCCCTCCATGTCGAACACGATGATCCTCTGCAAGCTGGGACAGCGCGCGCGGCAGGCGAGCACCTTGTCGAGTTGCTCCTCGTCCTCGGCGAAGATCAACTTTGTCCGGGAATCGTTGACGAGATATTCGACCTGGGACGACGCATCGGTCGGATAGATGCCGGAGGACACGCCGCCGGCGCACAGGATGCCCATATCGGCATAGACCCATTCCGGCACCGCGTTGGCGATAATGGAGGCGACGTCGCCGGCGATGAAGCCGGTCGCATGCAGCGCGTAGGCAATCTCTTTTGATATCTCCAGCCACTCGCGCCAACTGGTCGGCTGCCAGATGCCGAACTTCTTCTCGCGGATCGCGGGCCGGTCGCCACGCGTCTCCGCCGCACGCAAAAAGCTCCGTGCGATCGTGTCGGCGACCGTCAGCACCGCCGTTCCGGCCATACGCGTTCCCTCCTTGCCGCTTCTTCTCCGCTGCCTGCCTTGCCGGCGGTCTGTTCTTGCAGATGGGCTAGTCCATTTAACGCCAAATCTTGCTCTAACGCCAAGCCTTGCTCTAACGCCAAGCCTTGCCCTAACGCCAAGTCTTCCTCTAACGCCAAGTTTTCTTCTTTTTCCAGCGCCGCTCGCCTCGCGCGCCTTGTTCCTTGGCGCCAAGGTAGAATTCCTGAATGTCCTTCGAATGCATCAAGCGGTCGCAGGTGTCGTTCATGACGATACGTCCGATCTCTAGCACATAGCCGTAATGCGCCGTCTCCAGCGCCACTTTGGCATTCTGCTCGACCAGCAGGATCGACATGCCCTGCTCTTCGTTGACGCGGCGGATGATCGTGAAGATCTCTTTCACCAGGATTGGCGACAGCCCGAGCGAGGGCTCGTCCAGCAGCAGAAGAGTCGGCCGGTTCATCAGCGCACGGCCGATCGCGAGCATCTGCTGCTCGCCGCCGGAAAGCTGGCCGGCCGGCTGGTTGATGCGCTCTTTCAATCGGGGGAAATAGCCGTAGACCCGCTCCATATCTTCCGCGACGCCGACGCGATCCCGGCGCGGATAGGCACCCATCGTTAGGTTCTCCCGCACCGAGAGGAACGGGAACACCTCGCGTCCCTCCGGCACATGACTGAGGCCGAGCCGCACGATCTTGTCGGCTTCCATGCGCTGGATCGGCTTGCCCATGAATTCGATGGCGCCCTTCTGCGGGTCGAGAATGCCCGAGATCGTCTTGAGCACCGTGGTCTTGCCGGCGCCGTTGGCGCCCAGCAGCGTGACGATGCGGCCGCGCGGCACCTCCAGCGAGATGCCGCGGATCGCCATGATCGGCCCGTAATAGCTCTCGATGTTGGAGAGCTTCAGGATGATCTCGGGGGTTACGGCGGCATCCATCGCGTCAGGCTCCGAGATACGCGGCGACGACGTCGGGATGCTGCTGCACCTCGGCGGGCGAGCCCATCGCCAGCACCCGGCCATAGTTCAGCGCGATGACGCGATCGGAGACGCGGTTGACCAGCGACATGTCGTGCTCGACCATCAGCACAGTGATGCCGAGCTCGTTCTTCAGATCGCGGATCCAGAACGACATGTCGTCGGTCTCCTCGACGTTGAGCCCCGACGAGGGCTCGTCGAGCAGGATCAGCTTCGGCTCCGAGCACAGCGCACGCGCGAGCTCGATCACCTTGCGTACGCCGTAAGGCAGGCCCGAGATCAGCTTGTCGCGATAGGGCTCGAGATCGAGGAATTCGATGACCTGCTCGACGCGGCGGCGATGCAGCTTCTCGTTGGCCCGCACGCTCGGCAGAAATAACAGCTCCTGCCAGAGCTGCGTGGTCGAATGCCGGTGGCGCCCGACCAGGAGATTGGAAAGCACAGTCGCATTCTCGAACAGCTCGATGTTCTGGAAGGTGCGGGCAATGCCAAGCCTGGCGATGTCGTATGGCGGCTGCTCCGTGATGTCCTGGTCCTCGAAGAAGATGCGGCCCGAGGTCGGCTGGTAGATCCGCGAGATCAGGTTGAAGATCGAACTCTTGCCGGCGCCGTTCGGCCCGATGATCGAAAGGATCTCGCCCTTTTCGAGCGCAAAGGACACCGCATCGACCGCCTTGAGCCCGCCGAAATGCAGCGACAAATTCTCGGCGCGAAAATAGCTCATCGGTTGCGCTCCGACTTCACATAGATCTTCTGCCGCTTGAAGGTGGCGCGTTTGTAGAGCGGAAACAGCTGGAAGAAGAGTTTGATCTTCAGCCAGCGGCCGTAAAGCCCGAGCGGCTCGAACAGCACGAACAGCACGATGATGATGCCGTAGATCGCGCCCTTCAAGCCGTTGAGCGAGGCGAAGGCTGCGACCTTGGACTGGACGTTTGCCGCGCTTTGTGTGCCGGCCCCGAATGTTGCGGCGATGCCTGCGATGATGCCGGGCATGTCGTCCTTCAGGTAGGTCAGGAAGGGGTCGATCACCACGATGAAAATCGCGCCGAGCACCGCACCGTGGAGGCTGAAAGTGCCGCCGATCAGGATCACGATGATGAACTCGATCGAGAGCTGCAGCGTGAACATCTCCGGCGAGATGAAGGAGAGCTTGTGCGCGAACAGCACGCCGGCAAAGCCGGTGATCGCCGCCGAGATCGCAAAGGACTTCACCTTATAGAGCGCGACATTGACGCCCATGCTGCGCGCTGCCGTCTCGCTGTCGCGGATCGCGACGAAGGCGCGGCCGGTCGGCGAGCGCAGCAGGTTGAGCGTGCCGACGATGGTGAGCACCAGCACGGCCAGGCAGAGAAAATAGAAGGTCGGGCTGTCGCGCGAGACCGCGACGCCGAGCAGCGACAGCGCCTTGACCCGCATGCCCTCGTTGCCGTTGGTGACGCTCTCCCAGCGCGCCAGGATCTCCTCGACGATGAAGGCGAAGGAGATGGTGGCGATGACGAGATAGATGCCCTGGAGCCGCAGCGCCGGGAAGCCGACCATCGCGCCGATCAGGCCGGTCAGGGCGCCTGCGGCCAGGAAATACACCGGGAACGGCACATTGTACTTCTGGAGATACGCTGCGGTGTAGGCGCCGATCGCCAGGAAGGCGGCATGCCCGAGCGAGGCTTGCCCGGTAAAGCCGGTCAGGATCAGCAGCCCCACGCCGACGGTTGCATAGATGCAGACGAAGACGAGCTGGCTCATCAGATAGCTGGAAAGCACGTAGGGCGCGATCAGCAGCACTGCGAGCAGCACCCCATAGGAGATGACATAGCCCGAATGCGGAAACAGCCTGATGTCGTCTTCATAGTCGGTCTTGAACAGGAAGCGCATCGCGTTCAGACCTTCTTGCGGACGTGAAGGCCGAACAGGCCTTCGGGCTTGAGCAAGAGCACAGCGAGCAGCACGATGTAGGGCGCGACGTCCTTCCAGCCCTCGGCCAGATAGAAGCCCGCCATGCTCTCGATCACGCCGATCAGAACGCCGCCGACCACCGCGCCGGGAATCGAGCCGAAGCCGCCGAGCACGGCCGCTGGAAACGCCTTGAGACCGAGCACGAGACCGACATTGGAGTGGATGAAGGTGATCGGCGCCAGCAGCACGCCGGCGCAGGTCGCGACCGCCGCGCTGATGGCCCAGACGATCGACACCACGCGCTTGACCGGGATGCCCATGTAATAAGCGGCCAGCATGTTCTCGGAACTCGCCCGCATCGCGGTGCCGAGCGTGGTCTTGTTGAAGAAGAGATAGAGCAGTGCGCAGAGGATGACGGTGGCCGATATCACCGAGAGCTTGTCATGGGCGAGCACCAGCGAGCCGATCCGTAGCACGCCCTGGCTGAATGGGGTATCGATCTTGAAATCGTCGGTGCCCCAGATCATGCCGGAGAACGAGCGCAGGAAATAGCCGAGCCCGATCGTCGCCATAATGATGGAGAATTGCGGATAGCCGAGGATCGGCCGCACCACCACGCGTTCGGCCAGCATGCCGAACAGCGCCATGGCGGCCACCGCGGCGGCAAAGCCGACCCAGTAGCTCAGGCCCATCATGCCGATGAAGGTGAAGGCGAAGAAGCCGCCCAGCATCATCAGGTCGCCCTGGGCGAAATTGACGACCTCGGTCGCTTTGTAGACCAGCACGAAGCCGAGCGCGATCAGGCCGTAGACGCAGCCGAGCGCAATACCGCTGACCAGCTGCTGAACGAAATCCAGCATCGCCGCGCATCCTCCCGACGCAACAAGCGGTTCTTCGTGACCGCCTCGTCGCATCTTGTGTCCAGCCGCTACGCAGTCGTTTCGCTGCGTTAGCGCCATTTGTCCGAAACCAATTCAGCCTGAACCGCCAAGCGCTGTCAACAAACGGTGACTTGCCTTTAGTCCAAACCGGATGACGGAATTTGTCGGCCGTAGATTCACGGTGCCGAAACATCTTCAAGTCATGGTCGCGGGCGATGCAAAACCGGATGGTGTGGCCGTCATGAAGCCGGACAACTCGGCACTCGAAGTCCGAGGGTTAACGAAGCGTTTTGACCGTTTGGCCGTCGATGGCCTCGATCTCACCATTCACGCGGGTGAATTCTATGCGCTGGTCGGCCCCAACGGCGCCGGCAAGACCACCACCTTGCGCATGGTTGCAGGGCTATTGCGGCCCGATGCCGGCGCGGTGTCGATCTTCGGCATCGATGCGCTCGTTAATCCGGTCGACGCCAAGCAGGTGATGGCGTGGGTCTCCGACGAGCCCATGATTTATGACAAGCTGACGCCGCTCGAATATCTCGAATTCGTCGCCGGGCTCTGGGGCATCGCGCCGACCGTCTCGGAACCCGTCGCGCAGGAGCTGTTGAGCTCCCTGGGACTCGAGGCGCACCGGCACGAGCGCTGCGAGGGCTTTTCCAAGGGCATGCGCCAGAAGGTCGCTTTGGCCGGCGCACTGGTGCACGATCCCCGCCTCATCATCCTCGACGAGCCGCTGACGGGGCTGGACGCCGTCTCCGCCCGCCATGTGAAGGGACTTCTGAGCGAGCGCGTCCGCGCCGGCTGCACTGTGATCATGACCACGCATATTCTGGAGGTCGCCGAGCGCATGGCCGACCGGATCGGCGTGATCGCATCGGGGCGCCTGGTCGCCGAAGGCACGCTCACCGAGCTGCGCCAGCAGAACGGCAATGCCAACACCAGCCTGGAAGATCTTTTCATTGCGCTGGTGACGCTCCAGGCCGCCGCATGAGCTCGGCAACCGCGCTCTCCTGGTTTGCCCGCCACGAGCTCCGGCTCGCCTGGCGCGAATGGCTCGCCATGATGACCGGCGGCCGGCGCAAGCGGACGCGCGCCGCCGTCATCGGCCTGCTGTTCTTCGCCGCGTTCCTGCACGTGCCGGCCTGGGCGGTGATCGGCCGCTTCGCCGATCTGCAACTGCCACTCGACAAATCCTCCCTGATCGTAATCACGGCGACGATCTTCCTGGCCTGGACGCTGATGCTGTCGCAGGCAATCGAATCGGTGACGCGGGTCTTTTACGCCCGCGCCGACCTCGACCTGATCATGTCATCGCCCGCGACCTTGGCAAATCTGTTCTCGGTTCGCATCGCCGCGATCGCGCTGGCGATCACGATGATGGCGCTGCTGTTCTCGACGCCGTTCATCGACGTGCTGGTGATCGGAGGTGGCGCGCGATGGCTGACCGCCTTCGGCGTCGTCGTCGCCATGGGCCTGTCGGCCGCGGCGATCGCGATTGCCGTCACTATCCTCCTGTTTCAGCTGATCGGCCCGGCGCGGACGCGCTTCGTGGCCCAGATCCTGGCCGCGACCATCGGCGCCGGCTTCGTGATTGCGCTCCAGGTCGCCGCGATCATGTCCTACGGCACGCTGTCGCGCTTCACCATCCTGACCTCCGGTACGGTGGCCGACCATGCTCCCGATGTCGACAGCATCTGGTGGTGGCCCGCGCGGGCGACCATGGGCGACAGCGAGGCGCTGCTGCTGCTTCTGGCGCTTGGGCTCGTGCTGCTCGGAAGCGTGATGGCGATCTTCTCGGGCCGCTTTGCGGATACCGCAATCGATGCCGCCGCTTACGGCAGGTCCGGCCGGAGACGCGCCAAGAAGCGTCGCTTTCGCGGCGGATCGCGGCAGCAGGCGCTGCGGCGCAAGGAATTCATGCTGCTGTGGCGCGATCCCTGGCTGATCTCGCAAACCCTGATGCAGCTGCTCTATCTGGTGCCGCCGGCGCTCCTGCTCTGGCGCAGCTTTGCCGACACCTCCGCGGCGCTGACGCTGATCTCGCCTGTCATCGTCATGGCGGCGGGACAGCTTGCCGGCGGACTGGCCTGGCTGACGATTTCGGGGGAGGACGCTCCCGATCTGGTCGCGACCGCACCATTGACGCCGTCCAGCGTCACCCGCGCCAAGATCGAGGTGGTGCTGATTGCGATCGCCGTCATCTTCAGCCCGCTGGTCGCGACGCTGGCCTCACCCTACCAAGCTGCGATCACTGGGCTCGCAGTTATCATCAGCGCGGCCTCCGCCACCGCGATCCAGCTTTGGTTCCGGGTTCAGGCCCGGCGCAGCCAGTTTCGCCGCCGCCAGACCTCGTCGCGGCTTGCAACTTTCGCGGAAGCTTTCTCGTCCATCGGCTGGGCCGCCACCGCCGCGCTCCTGCTCACCCTGCCTCTCGCCGGCCTCATCAGCGGACTGATCACCGCGAGCCTGATCGCCATCACCTGGAAGTTCAGCCCGCGACGGGAATAGAGATGCGACACTGACGCGCTCTTGATCGCGCCCTGTTGGCCACGCGCTGCATTGCACGCTAGACTTTCCCCGCGCGTCATCGGGACGGATTCATGTGGCGACTTGTTTCGACGGCCCTTGCGCTGCTCGGCGCCTTCCTCACCCCCACCCTCGCCCAGCAGCCACAGCGCAGCGAGTGCCTGGCGATGGCGAATGCGGCGCCGCGCGCGATGCCGGTGGCGTTGCGGCAGGCGGCGAGTGCGGCCGAGGTCGAAATCACCTATGCCGGCCATTCCACCTATTTTATCGACACGCCGGGCGGCGTGCGCATCGCCACCGACTATAGCGGCGCCTATCAGGTCGGCCGGCTCCCCGACGTCGCCACCATGAACCGGGCCCACAGCACCCATTACAGTTTATTCCCGGACAGGCGCATTCCCCACGTGCTGCATGGCTGGGGCGAGGACGGCAAGCCGGCCATCGTGTCGGAACGGATCGGTGACACCTTCATCCGCAACGTCACCACCGACATCCGGCGTTATTTCGGCGACGATTCCGGCGCCGACATGATCCGCGACGGCAATTCGATCTTTATCTTCGAGGTCGCCGGCCTCTGCATCGGCCATCTCGGTCATCTCCACCACAAGCTCGACGACAGCCATTTCGCCCAGATCGGACGGCTCGACATCGTGATGGTGCCGATCGACGGCACCTACACCATGTCGCTGGACGGCATCTCCGAGATCACCAAACGCTTGCGTGCCTCGGTGGTGCTGCCCATGCACCGCTTCGCCACCCCGCTCGACGATTTCATGCGCGGGATCGGTCAGCAGTTTGAGATCGACCGGCGCACCGAGCGCAGTTTCCGGATGTCGCGGAATGGGCTGCCGTCGACGCCGACGGTGATCATCCTCGACGGCGTGTGACGCGCAATTTTCTCCAAGCCGGCTTCGGTTCGTTCGTGCTGATCTCGTTTAAAACAGGAGATCGACATGAGCGACTTTGCGAGACTTTTGCACGCGGCCGGACCGAATCCGGAGCACAAAGCAGCGCTCCAGCTTTACGGCCGTTTCGTCGGCGACTGGGATGCCGAGATCACAGCCCACGGACCTGATGGGACGACGCACACCGCCCCCGGCGAAATCCATTTCGGCTGGGTGCTGGAAGGCCGCGCCGTCCAGGATGTCTGGATCATCCCGCGCCCGGCCGGTACCCCGGCATTTCCGGTCGCCGGCAACTGGTACGGCACGACGTTGCGGGTCTACGATCCGACCATCGATGCATGGCGAATATCCTGGTTCGATCCCGGGCGCAGCGTGTTCCGCCAGCAGATCGGCCGCCCGCGCGGCACGGATATCGTGCAGGAAGGCACGAGCGAATCGGGCGGCCTGACACGCTGGAGCTTTACCGAGATCACCGACGACTCCTTCCATTGGCTTGGCGAGGTGAAGCCGGGCGCGGCGATGGATTGGCGGCTGGTGGTGGACGTGAGGGCGAAGCGACGCATCCGGTAGGGCCATCGCGAAAAGAGGGGCCGGAATTATCATCCCGACCCCTCTTCCCTCGTAGCCGCTGGGAAGCGTCCTTGAAATGTTATCGTTTGAGTTCTAGCCGGCACCCATCAGCGAGGCGGGACGGCGTTCGCCAGCGGAGACGAACATTCGCTTGAGCTTGTTGACGGCGCGGATCAGGAATCCGATCATCACGGGATTGGTCTTGCGGCAGAAGGCGATCTTCTTGACGTGGCCTTCGACATGCCATTTGGCATGGGCGCCGTCGCGGAAGAAAATGACGTCGCCGGGGCCGTAGCGCTTGGGCGGCATGCCGTCGCTTTCGAGCACGATCGATCCTTCCATGATCATGATCGTCTCGTCGATGTCGTAGTACCAGTTGAAGCGGCCTTCGGTGCAGGCCCAGATGATGGTCTGGGCCGTGCCATCGGCGCTGGTGGACAGGACGTGCGAGCGCGAGACCGGATTGCCCTCGATGATCCAGGTCGGTTCGATTGGCCGCAGCTCGAGATCCACATTGCAATTACCGATTTCAATCAATGCGCGCGACATCTTTCTTCCCCCGGGGGATATAATATGTATGGCCGGGTCTCGGCCCGGATTGTCTCAAAAGATGTTGGAACGCTAGTAGCCGGCTTTTAATTCTTTCTTACGCAGGCTCCGAAAATCAGCCGCAAGTTGCATGTGCGGAGTGGTTAACGTCGGAATTTCCCTGCAAATTTGAGCACATGAACCCATCTTTTCCGGGGTGCGACAAAACGCGCGAATGCACCAAGATGGAGCCACGCCGATGCCCCTGACCCCCGAGGTCCTGACAGACAACAGCGAGGTCGTCGCGTGGCTCGGCAGCTTCGACGTCTCGTTCGCGCCGGACAAGGAGCCCTGGTTTGCCATCGACGGCATCGAAAAGGCCCGGCAGGTCGGCAGCGATGGCTCGGGCGGCGCCTTCGTGCTGCTGCCGTCACAGGATGTGCTCTACGTCTCGTCGGAAGGCCGCGCCGGGATCATCGCAGGCACGTTCGAGGCGTTCGTCCAGCTCGTCGTCGCCCGACCCTATTGGCTGGATGTCCTCAAATTCTCGGCCGGCGGCGACCTTGCGGAAATGCGGCGGGCTGCAGATGCGCTGGAGGCGACACTCGAGGACGAGGACGACGTCAACGAGGCCCGCGAGGCCATCCGCGACGCGCTCGATTTGCCGGAAGCGGGCGATCCGGTCGGCGCGCTGTACGATGCGGTCGCGGCCTCCGACGCCATCGTGCGAGCCACCGACGGCAGCCCGTTCACGACACTGTTCAACCATTTCAGCATCGACAGCAATCCAATGCTGCGTACCGCGGCGGCATGAAATGTGGTGAGGCAAGGCCGTTGCCGGTCGGACTGTTCACTTCTCTCCGAAGGTGCCGGCAACCGCGTGTAACGTCAGTGCTTGGGCGCTGGAGCTTCCACCAACGTCATGCCCGGGCTTGTCCCGGGCATCCACGTTCTTTGTGCCGCAAGACGTTGATGGCCGGGACAAGCCCGGCCATGACGAGCCCGCAAGCCCTACTTCGCCCACTCGCCCTTGCGGAACACCGGGACCTTGCTGCCGTCGGCCAGGATGCCGTCGATGTCGGTCTCGGCCGAGCCAATCATCCAGTCGATATGGATCAGGCTCTGGTTGCCGCCCTGCGCCGCGATCTGTTGCGGCGTGAGCTGCGCGCCATTGACGAAGCATTTCGAATAACACTGGCCGAGCGCGATGTGCGACGCAGCGTTCTCATCGAACAGCGTATTGTAGAACAGCAGCCCGCTCTGCGAGATCGGCGAGGAATGCGGCACTAGCGCCACCTCGCCGAGCCGGCGCGCGCCCTCGTCGGTGTCGAGCACCTTGTTCAGAACTTCCGCGCCACGCGAGGCCTTGGCGTCGACGATCCTGCCGTCCTCGAAACGCACCGCGATGTTGTCGATCAGCGTGCCCTGGTAGGACAACGGCTTCGAGCTCACGACATGGCCATAGACCCGCCGGCAATGCGGCGTCGTGAAGACTTCCTCGGTCGGAATATTGGCATTGCAGCTGATGCCGTTCTTGGAGAGCGACGCGCCGCCCTCCCACTCATGGCCGTCGGCAAGCCCGATGGTGAGATCGATGCCGGGACCTGTGTATTGGAGCGCGCGGAAACGCTGGCCGTTGAGCCAGTTGGTGCGCTCGCGCAGCACCGCATTGTGGCTGGCCCAGTTGGCCATCGCGTCCTCGCGGTCGACGCGGGACGCCGCGAAGATGGCGTCGGCGAGCTTTCCGATCGCAACCTCCTCGGAATCGTTGGGGAATACCTGCTTGGCCCAGGACGGGCTCGGATAAGCAATGATGTTCCAGTTGGTGTCGAAATTGACGATTTTCTCCAGCGCCGGCTGATAGGCCATGGAATTGGCTTTGCTGGCGCGCGCCACCTTCGAGGGATCCTCACCCGACAGCAGCATGGGATTGTCGCCGACGATGGCGAGTCGCGCGGTGTTGTCGGCGAAGGCCTTCGCCATGCCCTCGTAGAGCCAGCCGGCGGCGCGATCGAAACTGTTGTCATGGCCGTGACGGTAACGTGCCAGCGTCATCTCTTCGTCCGACAGGATCGGCGTCACGATGCCGACGCCGGCCTTGTAGGCGTGCACGGCGATCCGCCGCACCAGCGGCAGCGCGATCGCCGGCGCCGTCAGGAGAAGATCCTGCCCCGGCCGCAAGCCCAGGCCCACCTTCACCGCCACCTCGGCCAGCCGGTCGAGTTTCACAGGATCGATGGGAGTCGAGGTGATGCGTTGATCGGTCATGCCGGGTCCTCTGCCGAAAGTCTCTTTCATCTAAGTCTAGCATCCCAAGGCGCAATAGTGCGAGCATCTTGAGATGCTCAGAAGATACGCAGTTTCACGCATTTTGGTTTTCAACGCGTTGCCGATTTCAGCACGCGGTCGACCATGGCGGGAGCAAGGCCGAGGTAATTTTTCGGTGAGGTGAGCGCCTCGATGGAGGCGCGATCGATGCGGCTCGATATCCTCGGATCAGCGGACAGCGCATCCGCAAGGCTCGAACCGGTTTCGTTGGCCTGCCGGCACGCGTCATAAACCACGTCATGGGCTTCCTGGCGGCCGAGTTGCGGCGCGAGCCCCATCATCACGGCCTCTGCGACGATCAGGCCGCGGCTGATGGCGAGATTTTCGTTCATCTTCGCTTCGTCCACGACGAGCCCCGCGAGCGCGAACTTTGCCTGGTGCAGGGCGCCGGCGGTCAGCACGAAACTTTCGGGGATCGCCATCCATTCGGCGTGCCAGGGACCGGTGGCGCGCTCGAAATCCTGCACCATGGCGTCCAGCATCAGGCCGGCGTGCTGGCGCACCGCTTTGGACGCCGCGAACATCAGTTCCGAGGAGATCGGGTTGCGCTTCTGCGGCATGGTCGAGGAGGCCCCGCGCCCCTTGACGAACGGCTCGTAGACTTCGGCGAATTCGGTCGAGGCCATGATCATGATGTCGAGCGCGATCTTGCCGAGCGAGCCGGTGACGAGCGCGAGAAAATTCACGGCCTCGGCAAAACCGTCACGGGCGACGTGCCAGGTCGAAGCGGGAACGCCGAGCTTCAACTCGGCGCAGAGTGCCTCCTGCACCTCAAAGCCCCTGTCGCCGAGCGAGGCCAGCGTGCCCGCCGCACCGGCGAACTGGCCGACCAGGACGCGAGGCTTCAATTGTGCCAGACGTTCGGCGTGGCGGTCGAACATCGCAAGCCAGATCGCGGTCTTGTAGCCAAAAGTCACCGGCAAGGCCTGCTGGAGATGGGTGCGGCCCGCCATCGGCGTGTCGCGATACCGCTTTGACAGGTCTGCGAGGATACCGCGCAGCGCGGCAATGTCCCGTTCGATGATATCGAGCCCTGCGCGCAGTTGCAGCACCACGGCGGTGTCCATGATATCCTGCGTGGTTGCGCCCCAATGCACGTAGCGGCCGGCATTGCCGCATTGCTTCACCATCTGGTGCACCAGCGGCAGGATCGGATAGCCGACGATGTCGGTCTCCTGCCGCAACAGATCGAGATCGAACGCGGCGACGTCGGTGCGCGCAGCAATCGCCTCGGCAGCTTCTTGCGGGATCACGCCGCATTTGGCTTGCGCCTTCGCCAGCGCCACCTCGACCTCGGCATAGCGCGAGACCAGCGCGATGTCGAAAAACACCTCCCGCATCTGCGGCGTGCCGAAGGCGTCGCGGAACAGGATGGAATCGAGGACGGTGGTCGAAGCGGGAAATGCGGGCATGGGCGTTTCTTTGTGGTTGGTATGCTTTGTATGCATCGGTGCAGCTTACGCGCGCGAAGCTGTTCGGCAATGGACTTTCGCGGACCGCCACACATTGAATGTCGTGCAATGCTGTCCTGCCGCCCCGCCAAAGCTTCCGCAGCACTGCTGCGCTCGTCATTCCGGAGCCGCGCCATTTGGCGCGAACCCGGAATCCATTTATCCGCTCCGTGTGCTGCGCGATGGATTCCGGGCTCGCGTTTCCGCGCCCCGGAATGACGGAGTTACCGACAACGGAGGTTCTTTGGCGCGCAGGTGGCTGATCGGGGCCGTTGGCCCGGATCAAGTCGCCCGATAAGTTGGCCGGAGCCGCCACATTCTCGCATCAGTTGTATTCCTGCCCGCAAATGGCATGGCAGCCATCTTGCGATAGCAGTGAACCAAGCCGCGCCTCGGCGGACTCACAGACTTGGGTCGAAATCATTTTCTTTTGTAATTGCCTGATATTGCCATGAGGCCTGAGTTTTCGACGTGCAGTTCCTATTCCGGGATCACCTTCTCGACACCAATTTGCGCGAGCTAAGCCGCGCGCAGGTTCCCATTGCCGTGGAGCCGCAGGTTTTCGATCTCGTGGTCCACCTCATGGAAAACCGCGACCGTGTCGTTAGCAAGGATGAGCTGATCGACAAGATCTGGCACGGACGCAGCGTCTCCGAATCCACCCTGACCAGCCGGATCAATGCGGCGCGCAAGGCAGTCGGCGACAACGGCGCCAGCCAGGCGCTGATCCGCACCATCGCGCGCAAGGGCTTTCGGTTCGTCGGCGACGTCGAGACCAAGTGCGTCGCGGCCGTGCCGGAACCGGGCCGTGGGATGACGCCGCCGCAGGCCACGCTCGCGCTGCCTGACCGCCCCGCGATCGCCGTGCTGCCTTTCACCAATATGAGCGGCGACCGCGAGCAGGACTATTTTTCCGACGGGATCAGCGAGGACATCATCACCGCGCTGTCGAAGCTGCGCTGGTTCTTCGTCGTCGCCCGCAACTCCTCCTTCGTCTACAAGGGCCGCCCCGTGCACATCCACGAGATCGCGCGCGAGCTCGGCGTGCGCTACGTGGTCGAGGGCAGCGTGCGGCGGAGCGGCGACCGGCTGCGTATCTCGGCGCAGCTCAACGACGTTTCGACCGGCAGCCATCTCTGGGCCGAGCGCTACGACCGCGACCTCGCCGACGTCTTCGCCGTGCAGGACGAGATCACCGAGGCGATCGTCGCCGCGGTCGAGCCGCAGCTCTATGCCGCCGAAAGCTTTCGCGCGCAGCAGAAGCCGCCGGGCAGCCTGGATGCCTGGGACCTTGTGATGCGCGCGCTGTCGCATTACTGGCGCGTCACGCGCGAGGACAATGCAGCGGCGCAAGCGCTGCTCGAACAGGCGATCGCCATCGACCCGGCCTATGGCAAGGCGCTGGGCCTGCTCGCGACCAGTCATATTTTCGGCGCGCATATGGGCTGGGCCGACATGGGCGCGAGCGTGCCGGTCGCGGAAGCCGCGGCGCTTGCGGCCGTGGAGGCCGATCGCGAGGATGCCTGGGCGCATCACGGCCTCGCCTATGGCTATCTGTTTCGCCGCCGCTTCGACGATGCGCTGGCGGAGTTCGAGCTGGTGCTCGCGCTCAATCCGAATTTCGCGATGGCGCACGCCTTTCACGGCGTGACGCTGTGCTACGCGGGCCGGTGGCAGGACGGCGATGCCGCCGCGCGCCGCGCGCTGCGGCTGAGCCCGCGCGATCCAATGGCGGCGATCTATTGCGGCGTCGCCGCCTACGCCCAGTTCATCGGCCGCAATTATGAGGGAGCCGTGCAAATGGCGCGCGAGTCGATGCGTCAACGCAGCGATTTCGTCGGCGCACACCGCGTGCTGACGGCCGCCGCCGGCATGCTCGGCGATCCCGTGCGCGCCGCTTCCGCGCTGGACGGACTGCGCCGCGCCCAGCCAGGAGTCTCACTCGCCTGGATCACAAGCGAGCTGCCGATGCTGCGGGAAGAGGATCGGGAGCATTATCTCGAGGGATTTCGGCGAGCGGGGATGAGGTGACGAACTTCTCCCTCTCCCCGCTTGCGGCCACTCCAGGGGAGGGTGGGGAGACCTACGATCCCCCGCCCGCGGTGCCGGAATTTACCGGCGCCAGCTCGTCCTCGCGGCATCGCCAGCCGTCGGCGGCTTTCACGAAGGCGAAGGTGCGCTGGATCCTGAGCCGGCGCGTGACGTTGAAGGCCTCTGCGGAGCGCTCCCTGTTGCCGGCGCCCGGCTGCGGATGACCAGTCCTGGCGTCCCAGCAGGTGCCCGTGCAGGAGGACGCGACCTTGCTGCAGGCGGCGAAGGGGGCCAGCACCACCATCTCGATCTCGCCGGTGACCTGCGCCTCCTGGTCCGTCACCTGGCTGTCGATAGCGAAGACGCGGTTGATGCGGAGGAAATTGCCGCACGAATTGGCGGCATGGATTCGCGCGGCGCAGAAGTCGATGGCGTCGGTGTCGGGCAGCCGCGCTGTGACCTGCCGGCCGAACACCTTCTTCGGATCGCCCTTGGCGCTGCGGACATCGTCAGACTTTCGCTTCAGATTGTCGGCGAGACAGGCTTCTGCGAACTCAAGCTCCTGAAGCGGTACGTTGTCCTTGCCGACGAGATTGCATTCGCGGTCGCGCTCCCGGGTCCATCGGCCATATTCGGCGAAGGCAAAGCGGGCCGCAGTCGGATCCAGCTTGCCGATCAGACCGAGCACCTGGCTGTTGAGCTCGGTCTCGATCAGCGCCAGCGACGGATCTGCGCAGATCAGCGCGCCGGCCGCGGTGTTGGCTGCAAGACAATCGAAATCCGGATCGCGCAGGATCGCGGCGCGCTCTTCGGTGACCCTGAGAAGGCAGGACTTGATCTGGTCGAAATCGTCATAGCGGACCGCGGCCTGGCCGATGATTCCGCAGCCGAGGCTGCGCTGCTTGATCCAGATCGCATTTTCCTCGATCGCGGGCAGGCGATCGGGCAGACGGGCGAGGCGCGCCTCGATCGCCGCGCTCAGCTTTTCTGCGGCGGCGGCGAGCTCGGCATCGCCGCAGAACAATTGATTGGCGGGATTGCGGTTCTGCTGGCAGTTGTTCTTGGCGAACAGCGGCAGCTTGTCGGCGATGGTGCGCTCGGATCGGCCGGTTTGCGCGGCAGCCGGTGCCGTCGGCAACGCAAGCAGCGCAAGCACAGTCAGCGCGATGAACCGCATTCCGGTCGTCCCCCAGCATGGTTCTTGCCATGCTAGCGTCCCGGATCGCGCGGCGATATGAATTTGTGGGCTACGGCGGCAGTTCAGCGCGCCTCGGCGTTGGCGGCGACCATCGATACGGGCGGGCTGTCCAGGGCGGAGAACTGCACCGGTTCGTCGACATACTTCATCACGGCGGACCGATAGAGCACGAACAGCGGCCGGTAGCTCCGTGCATCGTCGTCCTCGACCATTGCCATGCGGCGATTGTCGAGCATCAACCAATGGCCGTCGAGCTTCGCTGCGGCGACGGCATGCTCTTCGCCGGCACGGGTGTCGCGCACCACGACGATGCGGAGATCTTCGGCGGCGACGCCTGCGAGCCGCAGCGCGGCCAGCTTGGCGACGGCATAGTCCTCGCAATCGCCGGCGCCGCGCTGGAAGGTCGCAAGCGGCGAGTTCCAGACATCGTCGGCACCGTCGCTTGCCGCGCGGATCGCCAGATTGATGGCGCGGTTGGTCTCGCCGAGCCGTGCGCGGCCGTCACGGGTGCGGGCCTGGTCGACGATGGCGAGCAGCTTCAGCGCCGCAGGCGAGGCGCAATTGTCGCGATCGCCGTCGCACAGCGCCAGCTGCACCATGTCGCCGTCGAGCTTTTCTTTCAGTGCGAACCATTTCCGTTGCAGGCTGCCGGTGGAGATGGCGAAGGCAAACACGCCGAAGGGCTCGGCGGATTTGCGCACGAGAACCCCGGCGCCCGGCGACAGCAGCGTGCCGGCACGAAGGTCGGCGGCCGATCCGAACAGGATCAATCCGCACAGGACAAGGATTGCGCGCCAGGCGCGCGTGTGAGCCGCGGTCTCCATTTGACATCCCCTTCCGGCTTCGCCAGGTCCCCTCGACCTGCACGTGCCGGGCTTTGTTGCTTGCGCGGAGATAGTGCGAGATCGGCCGTTTTGTTCTGCTTAAGGCGCCCGGCAGGGGGCCCAAAACCGCGGGACAGGCTGAAACGAGCCTCGCCAGATTGTGTAAAATTTTACAAATCCACGGCTAGGAAGGCGCTGACTGCCGCGAAACAGGGGAAAATTGCAGGCAACGGTTGTGCTCCCGCCGATTCTGCATCCATGGCTAACAGCCCGTATTTCGCGGGTTCTGTTAGCTGGGTCACAGTTTTTGTTCCGTATCTGCCGCAGTATGTTGCAGGGCACTGCGAAGGACAGATGACAGAAGTATCCGCAGGTTGCTCTATACAGCGGAATACATGGGGAGCAGCAAAATGGGCGCGAACAAGCGAGCTTTTACCTGCAGCTATCGCAGGATGACTTGAATTTCGCTGGATCAGCGAGTCCAGACGGCGTCTCCCGGGGGCTCGTCACGCTAAATCACACAAGCAATAGAGGTATCGCTAAGGACTTGGTAGTGATATGCAAGTTTAAGCGGTCGATACTTATTTAGATATTAACTCTTTTTACGGTGCCCAGTTGAATTACGCCGGCAAATTTGACGCCGCGATCTCCTTGGACGGCGAGGGTTCCCACTCGCTCGCCGATGTCCATGCCGATTCCTTTGCGGCCAAGCCTTTTATCGCAAAGGCACACGGACACGTGCCCGAGGGCGCGTTCGTTGTTCCCGATCCGAACCTGATCTTTCATGGCGACTTCAAGCGCGCCGGCGCGGATCTCGTGCTGTCCCACGATGGTCGCGAGTTTGTCGTTCACGATTACTTTAGGGGCGACAAGCGCGCGGCGATCTCGTCGCCGGATGGCGCGCATCTCACCGGCGACGTCGTCAATGCGCTCACGGGGTATGTGCAATATGCGCAGGCCGCGCCCGGTGTAACCGCCGCGCAGGTCATCGGTCACGTCACCAAGCTCTCCGGCAGCGCGACCGCAGTCCGCAACGGCGTCTCGGTCGTTCTGAACAATGGCGACAATGTCGAGCAGGGCGATGTGGTCTCGACCGGCGGAGATTCGACGCTCGGCATCACCTTCATCGACGGCACCGTGTTCGGCCTGTCCTCCAATGCGCGGATGGTGCTGAACGAGATGGTCTACGACCCCAACGGGTCGAGCAATTCCTCGCTGCTCAGCCTGGTTGCGGGCACCATCACCTTCGTTGCCGGCGAGACCGCCAAGCACGGCGACATGAAGATTGACACGCCGGTCGCCACCATGGGCATCCGCGGCACGGCGGTGCTGACCCAGATCAACTTCGTCGTTCCAGCGGGCGGCGGCGATCCGCAGCCGCAGGCGAGCTTCCAGGTGCTGGTCGAGCCGAACGGCACCACCGGCTCCTACATCCTGTTCGACAAGGTCACGCTGCTGCCGATCGCGACGGTCAACCAGGCCGGCCAGATGATCCAGATCAGCGGCGGCAACGTCACGATCAGCAATGCGCTGATGTCGCCGGACGTGCAGAAGCTGATCACCGACGTGTTCACGCTGAAGTTCACCGACAACAACAGCAATACCAAGCTGACCTCGAACTTCACCGATTCGATCACGCAGACTAGCCAAGACCTGGTCTTCAAGTCGGGGGCCGGTCCCGTCGTGATCGCGACCTTCACGAACCTCAATCCGCAGGGATCGGAGGGCCCGGGCAATTCCACGCCGTCCGCCACCCGTATTCCCGGCCAGCCGCTGGTGCAAAGCCTCGATCTCAACGGCAATGTTAAGACGGCGTTCGGGGTGACCGAGCGCGCAGACAAGACCGGCGACACTGCAGATTCCGACATTATTTCGGGCCAGATCCCCTTCATCGATCAGAACCTGGGCGACCGGCCGACCGTGAGCGTGAGCCGCGCCGACGCGCCGAACTACGTCTACAAGAACGCCGGCCAGCAGGATGTCACCGGCTCGCTCTCCGCGCTCCAGAAGCAGGACATCGCGGCGACGCAGATCCAGATCAGTGTCGTCGCCGATCCCGCCAACACCAACATCGGATCGGCGGTCTGGACCTACACCATCCCCGACAACGTCTTCGACTTCCTGGCGGCCGGCGAAACACTGACGCTGACCTACATCGTCCGCATCGACACCAATTTCGCGGTGAGCCCCGAGAGCAAATTCATCCCGATCACCATCACGATCACCGGGACCAACGACAAGCCGGTGATCACCACCGGCGTTCCGACCATCACCTTCGAAGGCGGCACCAGCAGGCCGGGCGGCCCGCTCACCAGCCACGTCCCGACCTCGGGCACGCTGACCTTCAAGGATGTCGACCTCACCGACACGCATACGGTATCCGTAAAGCTGACCGGCGCCACGCTGCCGGACGGCACCGTGCCGCCGGGCCCGCTGGCGGCGTTCCAGAACGCGATGTCGGTTGCGATTGCGGCCGGCGCCGACAGCAAGGGCAGCGGTATCGGCACCATCAATTGGTCGCTGGCTGATCTGCCCGTCTACCTCGCCGACTTCATCCCGAAGGGCGAAGTGCTGACGCTGACATATACGGTGACGGTCACGGACGCCCAAGGCGCGACCGCGCAGCAGACCATCACCGTCACGATCACGGGCACCGACGCGCCTGCGGTGGTGTGGATCGCGACGGACCATGCCGGCGCTCCCTCCGGCGGTTTCTGGAAGGACGCTGCGAACTGGGAAACAGGCACGGTCCCGACCATCGATGACGACGTCATCGTCATCACCGATCAGTTGCACGGCCTGACGCCGTCCTATCCGGTGACGATCGACGCTGCGGCCTACGCCAAATCGATCACGATGAACGATTTCGGCGGCCCGCCGCCGAAAGTGATCAACCAGAGCTCGCTGACAGTCGCCGGCGCGCTCAACATGAGCGCCGATTCGATCTTTACCAATGCCGCGACCGGCGCCATGTCCATCGGCGGCAAGGCCGAGATCCTGGACACGGCCGTGCTCACCAATGCCGGATATCTGACGCTCAAGGGCGGCGGTGATTTCGCCAGCGGCACCACAATCACCAATTCCGGCACGATCGAGTTGTTCGGCGGCACGCTGAAGACGCTGGCCGACATCGCCAATGCCGGCGGCATTCTCAAGACCGATGCCGGCTCCACGTTGATCGTCGATACCGCGACGGTCGATGGCGGCACCGTCACCATTCTGGGCATGCTGGAGCTCGACGGCATCAGCCTGATCGAGAACGGCACGCTGAACAATTCCGGCGCGGTCAACGTCAAAGGGGCGGCCGAGTTCGCCCATGAGACCGTCTCCAACACCTCCGCCGGTACGATCAAGGTGCTGGCGAATGGTTGGCTGACCATCGACCAGGGTTCGACCGTCACCAACACCGGCAACGTCACGGTCGATGCCAACGGCAAGCTGACAGTCAATGGCGCCACGATCAACGGCGCCGGGACGGTCACCGGCAACGGCGAGATCGACCTGGCCGGCAATGTCGTGCTGGACGGCGGCATCCTGAACAACAATGCGGCCTTCAAGGTCGGCGGCACCGGCAATGCGCTCGACGGCGAGATCGTCACGAATGCGAGCACCGGCACGATTGAAGTGCTGGCGAATGGTGCGTTGACGATCGATCTGGGCTCGGCGATCGCCAACACCGGCAACGTCACGGTCGATGCCAACGGCAAGCTGACAGTCAATGGAGCGACGATCAGCGGCGCCGGGGTGGTGACCGGCAACGGCGAGATCGACCTGACCGGCGGCGCCGTGCTGAGCGGCGGCATCCTGAAGAACAGTGCTGTCTTGAACGTGAGCGGCATCGGCAACGCGCTCGACGGCGAGACGATCACCAACGCCGGCACGATCGAAGTGCTGGCCAACGGCGCGCTGACGATCGGCCAGGGCGCGACCGTCGCCAACCCGATCGGCAACGTCGTTGTCGATGCCAATGCGGTGCTGACCCTCGACGGGGCCACCATCAGCGGCGGCGGCGTCAACGGCAGCGGCACCATCGATGTCACCGGCGCCAGCACAATCGACGGCGGCGCGACGCTCAGCACGAGTGCAGTCATTGTCGATGCGAAGCTGACGCTGGACGGCATCACGGTATCGGGCTCGACGATCACGGACAATGCCAGCATCGAGGTCGACAATACCGTCAAGCTCGGGGACAACGCCAAGATCCAGGGGGCCTCTGCGGCTGCCAAGGGTGCGATCACCAACACCGGCACGCTGGAGATCGCCGGCGCGGCGACGCTGCTCAACGACGTCCTCACCAATACCGGCCACACCGTTCAGATCGACGACGGGCAGACGCTGACGCTGTCCGGCACCGAGATCACCGGCGGCACCATCGAGAATTACAGCGGCGCGTTGGGCGGCACGATCGACGTCACCGGCAACAGCACGATCGACGGCAATGCGACCCTGAACAAGGGCAACGTGAAGGTGGAGAGCGGTGTTACGCTGACGCTCGGCGATGCGGCGGTGTCCGGCACCAAGATCACCAACGACGGCACCGTCAAGCTCGATGCGAGCCGGACGCTGACGCTGTCTGGCGCCAGCTTGGCTGGCGGCATGCTCGCCGTCTCCGGAACGCTCGATTCCTCCGGCTTCACCACGATTACCGACGCCAATATCTCGAACAGCTACCTGATCGAGGCGATCGGCGGCGTGCTGGCGCTGGTGGGAACGGCCACCACTATTACGAATAACGTCGGCGGCACCATCCAGGCCAATGGCGCCGAGCTCGATATCAACGGCGAGGCGGTCACCAACACCGGCACGCTGGCCGCGATCAATAACGGCACGCTGAAGCTGATCGCGACGACGGTCCCCAACACCGGTACCGTTTCGGTCGAATCGGGCTCGATGCTCGATCTTGCCGGCGCGACCATCAACGGCGGCACCGTCACGATCTCCGGCACACTGGAATCGACCGGCACCAGTGCCATCAACGGCGCCGATTTCACCAACAACGGCACGATCGACGTCACCAGCGGCACGCTGTCGATCGACCCGACGTCTATCACCAACAATCTCCTCATTGAAGTCAACGGCGCCGGTGCGGTGCTCGATATCTCGGGCGATCCCGTCAACAACTCCGGAACTCTGGAGGCGATCAACGGCGGCACGCTCAAGCTGACTGGCCTGACGGTCACGAATCTGGACGGAATCGTTCTGGTCGGCGGCGCGTCGAAGCTTTACCTCTCGTCGGTCACGATCAATGACGGAAACCTGAACAACGCCGGCAATCTCTACAGCGTCTCGGGCTTCAACAAGATCACGGCCGCGGTCGACAACGCCGGCGGCAGCATCGAAGTTCAGGCGGGCACGCTCGACCTCGCGGGCGGCCTGACCGGCGCCGGTTCGCTGATCATTGACGGTGGCGCAACGCTGGAGCTCGCCGGCGCGAATGCGCAGACAGTTACTTTCGCGGGCGGCACCGATACGCTGCAGCTCGACAAGGTCGCGGGCCAGAGCTTTACTGGCACCATTGCCGGCCAGTCGACAACCGGCGGCACGTTTACGATCATGGGCGCGGGCAACATCACGACGTCGAGCGGCGACGCGCTGGACTTCACCGCGTTGGGCGGCGCGCCCGCCAACATCGTTCTCACGCCGACCGGTGCGCTGACCGGTGCGGTCAATGGCATCGTCGTCACCCAGAACGGCACCGGCGGCATTTCACTGACGGCGGCAAAGGACATCACCGGCCTGAACGGCAACGGCATCACGCTGCGCGATAGCGCAACTGGCGTCGGCAGCATCACCGTCAACAATCTCACCGGCAAGGCGACCGGGACCGGCGTGAATTCGGAAGGCATCCTCGTCGAGAATTTGAACGCCGCCAACAACGGCGACATCTCGATCACCCAGCTCGGCGGCGCGGTCGGCGGTGCTTACGGCATCGACGCGACCACGCAAGGCGGCGGTGACATCAGCATCAACGCCGGCGGCAACATGACGGGCAGCTCGATCTACGGCATCCGCGCCCGCAGCTACGGCTCCGGCAGCGAGTCCGTCACGACCGGGGCCGGAAGCGTCGTCACGTCCGGAAGCTCGGGCATCATCGCGGTCAATCGCGCGACGTCCCTGGATTCGTTGGCGGGAAGCACCATCACGGTCGAAAACTACGGCACGATCCATTCCGGCAGCAGCCTCAATCAGAGCGGTAGCGCGCCGGCGGGTATTCAGGCCGGCTACACCGGCGCGACGACGGGAAGCGACGCCAATACACTCGTCAACGGCACCGTCGTCGTCAACAATCACGCCAACATTACCGCCGCGGGCGGCCATGGCATCGATGCCTACAACTACGGCATTGGCGATGTGACGGTGAACAATGGCGCCGATACCAGTGTGGTCGGTGCCCAGATGGGTATCAGAGCCCGGGCGCTGAGCGGCGGTACCGGAAATGTCAGTGTCTCGCTCGGCGCCAACGCGTCGGTGACGGGTACGGCAGGGTATGGCGTCGACGCCTACAGCATCGACCAGGGCAATATCAGCGTCTCGCTGTCGGGTAACGACACCATCATTTCCGGCAGTTCGGGTATCCTCGCGGTTAACGAGGCGATCTCCATCGCGAGCGACGTGCACAGCACGATCCAGGTCACCGCCCACGGCACCATCCATTCAGGTTCGACTTCGAACCTGAGCGGCTCGGCGCCAGGCGGCATCGTCGCCGGCTACAATCCGAGCGGCGACGGCATCTTTTCGAACAACGTCCATGGCGACGTCATCGTCACGAGCGATGCGACGATCACCGCGGATGCGGGCTACGGCATCGAGGCGTTCACCTGGGGCGTCGGCGACGTCACGGTTACGACCGGAGCGACGTCGTCGATCGCTGCGGCGGGCACCGCGATCGGTGCCTTCGATCACGGCGGCGGTGACGTCAGCGTCACCAATAATGGTTCTGCCACCGGTGCGGTCGGCATCTCCGCCATTGCGACCGGCGCCGGCGACGTCACCATCATCAATCATGGCGGTGTCACCAGCACGAGCCTCGCCGGCATCAGCGTCACGCAGAACGAGGCCGGTGCGAGCGGCTCGACCTTTATCACGAATACCGGCTCGATCGTGGCGCCGAACGCCCACGCGGCGATCTACATCAAGGAGAACACGGCCGGCGGCTCCGTGCAGATCGACAATTCCGCCACCGGAACGATCGGACCTGCAGTCGCCTCCAACGTGACGTCCACGACCTACGCCATCGTCGAAACCGGCGGCGCCATCGTGATCAACAACGCCGGCCACATCAACGGCAATATCTCGGTTGCTACCGCCACATTCAATAACCAAGCGGGTGGCACCTGGACGGTCGCCGGCACCAGCGTCTTCGGCAATGCGTCCTCGATCGTCAACCATGGTGCCATTGACCTGCATGGTGGGTCGATCTCCGGGGCCGGGCTGAGCATCGAAAACTGCAACGACATCGATAGCTGGGGTACGGCGTCGATCTCAGGCACCATCGCCAACGCTGGTACAATCGAGATCCATGACGGGGCCCTGATGCTGTTCGGCTCGCTGTCGGGTTCGGGCTCGGTCACGGTCGATGCTGGTGCGCTGCTGACGCTCGATGGCGCGGTGTCGCAGACGATCGCGCTCGCCGGCGACGGCGCCAAGCTTCAGATCGACACGTCGACTTTTAGCGGATCGATCGCGGAGTTGTCCGCGACCGACACGATCGACCTGTCGACCATCAAGTACGGGCTCGGCACCAGCGCAGTCTATGTCAGCAATGCCGATGCCACTACCGGCGGCGTGCTGACTGTCACCGACGCTGACGGCAACCACATCAGCCTGACTTTAAGCGGTGCTGACTACAGCGATGCGACTTTCGCCGGCAGCAGCGACGGTCATGGCGGCACGCTGATCACGCTCAACGCGGCCGACGATGCGCCGGTCTTCACAGCGGCCGAAATCTCGCAGAGCGCAAGCTTCTCCGAGCTTGCGGGCGCCACTGACTCCTCCGCGCTCGACCCGGCATCGGGCGGGACCGGAACGATCCATTTCAAGGACGTCGACCTGACCGACCGGCCGATTGCCTCCATTACGGCTCAGACGGTGAGCTGGACCGGCGCCGATCACACCACCAATCTCTCCGGGTTTCTCACGACGGACGAGGTCAACGCGCTCGATCACGCGCTGACGCTTCAGCAGACCGGCAAGAACAACGGCACGGTTGGCTGGAGCTATTCGATCGCCGACAACGCGCTGGATTTCCTCGGCGAGGGCCAGACCGCGAAGGTGGTCTCCACAATCACGCTCGACGACTGCCACAACGAGACCGACCCGGCGCAGGTCACCGTCACGATCACCGGCAAGAACGATGCGCCGACGCTGAATAACGCGACGCTCGGTGCGATCAACGAAGATGCCGCGGCTCCCGCCGGGTCCAGCGTCGGCGCGCTCTTTTCTGCCGGTTTCCACGATGCTGATGCGGGCGCGAGCTTCAAGGCCGTCGCCATCACGGCCTCCCACGCCACGGCAGCGCAGGGCGTGTGGCAGTACGAAGTTACCGGCGGCAATCAGTGGATCGATATCTCCGGTGTCAGCGACACTGGCGCACTCGTGCTCGCTCCCGACACGCTGATCCGCTTCATGCCGGCTGCGAATTACAGCGGCACGCCCGGCAGCCTCGACGTGCATGCGCTGGACGACACCTATGGCGCAGACGTCACGACGCCCGTCCTGATCGATATTACAACTCCCGGCATCGGCTCCAGCGTGTCGGCTCAGGCGGCGACGCTCAGCACGGACGTGAAGCCAGTGGCCGATGCGCCGGCGTTTAGCATCGACTATACGCCGATCGCCGATACAGGAGAGTTCCTGGTCAACACTACCACGGCCAACGACCAGACCTACAGCGCGGTCGGCGCGCTCTCGGACGGCGGCTACGTCATTGGCTGGGTCTCACAGGGGCAGGACGGCGACGGCACCGGAATCTACGCGCAGCACTATGCCAGCTCTGGCGCGAAGGTCGGCGGCGAGTTCCGTGTCAACACGGCGACTGCGGGAGACCAGTCGAGCCCCTATGTGGTCGGGCTTGAAGGCGGCGGGTTCGTCGCGAGCTGGACCTCCGGGAGTAACAATGGAGCGACCATCCACCTGCAGCGCTATGATGCCTCGGGTTCGCTGGCGGGCGGCGAGGTCTCTCTCAGCGGCTATGGCGAGAACGCCACGCTCGCCGCGCTGTCGAACGGCGGCTTCGTCATTACCTACGTCTCGTCCGATAGCAACGCGTCCGGCACTTACGGGGTCGTTTACGATGCCAGCGGGTGCGCGACGTCTGGACCTTTCCTGATCAACACCACAACGGCCAGCACCCAGCAGGGCGACTCCGTCGCCGGGACGACCGATGGCGGTTTCGTGGCGTCGTGGCATTCCTATGGCCAGGACGGAGATGGCTGGGGCGTCTACTTCCAGCGCTTCGACGCGCAAGGCAACAAGCTCGGCGGCGAGGTGCAGGTCAACACCAATGCCGTTGGCCATCAGTATGGCGGCGAACTCGCCGTCCTGAAGGACGGGTCGATCGTGGTGTCGTATAGCGACGCGAACGCGCTCGTGCTGAGGCACTTCAGCTCGACCGGCACGCCGATCGGCAGCGAGGTGAGCATCTCGGACGCGACCACCGACACGGTGCAGGCCCTGCCGGACGGCGGGTTCCTGGTTACCTATCAGGGCCATGACGTCTCCGGCAGCCTCGGTCTCCTCGGCCAGCGCTTCGATGCCTCGCTGCAATCGATTAGTTCGTCGTTCGTCATCAACGAGACCACGGCTGGCGATCAGGTCTTCCTGGCCGATCGGTCCAACCCGACCGCCGTGACGACGGCCGGCAAGATTGTCTCGACCTGGTTCTCACCGGGCATCGATGGCCACGACGTCGAGGCCCGCGTCTTCACGCTGCCAGGGCTTGGCTCGGAAGACAGCCCGATCAAGCTGCCGGCCATCACGGCGGCTGTTCTCGATACCGACGGATCCGAA
This sequence comes from Bradyrhizobium sp. 142, assembly GCF_023074015.1. NCBI lineage: Bacteria > Pseudomonadati > Pseudomonadota > Alphaproteobacteria > Hyphomicrobiales > Nitrobacteraceae > Bradyrhizobium > Bradyrhizobium sp. 142. Next base: position 19,207 of record NZ_JADPKQ010000073.1, on the reverse strand, counting down.
ACCCTCCTGATCAAGCTCTCGGGCTATCCGGCTGGCGCGACCTTCTCGATGGGCCAGCCCGGGACCGGCGCCGATGCTGGCCATTGGCTGATCGGTGCGACGGATATCGCTTCGCTCGGCACGCCGGGACTGACGATGACCGCGCCTGCCGGGTATCACGGCGAGTTCAGCCTGGATGTCGGCATGACCGTCATCGACTTAGCAAACGGCCTGAGCGGGCCGCTGACGGACACTTACACGGTCACCAAGGATGTGGCGGTCAAAGTCGACGGCGGGCCTGTCATCGACACGACCGATTTCCACGTCGAGCATGTCAACGAAAACAGCACCGACATCATCACCGATCTGGTGGTCATCGACAACGATGCCGGCGCCGCGACGGACAATTTCACCGTCGAGATGTCGACCGCACCGGTGCCCGCGACCAATAGCAGCGTCGATCTGTCGCCGACGTCCGGCACGCTCACGGCCCTCAATGCCGGCCTGGCGAACGGTATCACCTACCATCCCGGTGCCTCGCCGCCGAATACCGATCAGATCACCCTAAAGGTGACGGATACGACCACCGGTCGCTACGATACCGTCCACTTCACCTTCAACGAGGCCGGCGACACCAGCCTTGGCGTCACCCTGCAAGGCACCAGCGGCAAGGACATTATTTTCGCGACCGAGACCGGCGACACGCTGACTGGCGGCGACGGAAAGGATCAATTTGTGTTCGCGCCAGGATCGACCGGGGACAATGCCCAGCACACCATCACCGATTTCGTGTCGGGCCTGGACAAGATCGACCTGCGCTTGTTCTCGGACGTCAGCTCCGTGAGCAATCTCGCGATCGCCCCATCGTCCGGCGATACGCTGGTCACCTTCAGCCACCAGATCAGCGCGTCGGTCACGGAGCACGAGGCGATCCTACTCAAGAACGTGGTCGCCAACCTCAAGGCCAGCGATTTCATCTTCCACGCCTAGCGAACGCTGGGGGCGCCATCGCCGGCGTGCATCTTGACCGCGGCAAAAAATCCATAATCCTCCCCCGCCAGGGAATGGCCAATCGCCCGCCGCCGCTGCATGATCGGTGCGCACGGCGTGAGGCAGGGCAGGAAGTCTAACCGAAATGAAACGTTTCAAGATCCTGCGGCGGTGGTTTGCACGGAAGCTCGGCTTTGCGCGGCTGATGTGCCTTGCGCTGCTGGTCGTGTTTGCCGGGCTGCGCGTCTGGGACCCGCCGCCGATTCAGGAATTGCGGCTGCGCACCTTCGACATGTTTCAGCTGATCGATCCGCGCCACAAGACGGTGCGGCCGGTCACCATCGTCGACATCGACGACAAGAGTCTGGCCAGGCTCGGCCAGTGGCCCTGGCCACGCACGCGCATCGCCGACCTGATTCAGAACCTCACCAACAACGGCGCCGTGGCGGTCGGGTTCGACGTGGTGTTCTCGGAAGCCGATCGCCTCAACCCGGATCTGGTCGCGAGCCAGATGCGCTATCTGGACGACGCCACCCGCGCCAAGCTGCGCGAGCTGCCAAGCAACGACCAGTTCCTCGCCGAAGCGATCAAGCACTCGCGCGTGGTGCTGGGCGAGACCGGGCAGCGAGACATATCCTCAGAGGTCGACAAGACGCTGCCCTTCACCGGCATCGCGACGGTCGGGGAGGAGGGCGCCGAGCGCTTCCTGTTCGAATTTCCGGGCCTGCTCCGCAACGTGCCCGAGATCGAGAAGGTCGCCGCAGGCCGCGGTTTGTTCACGATCAAGACGGAGCGCGACGGCTTGATCCGCCGCGTGCCGATGCTCATGCGCGCCCAGGGCAACATCATGCCCTCGCTCAGCCTCGAAATGCTGCGCGTCGTCACGGGCACGCCGACGCTGCTGGTCCGGACCGACAAGACCGGCATCAGGGCCGTGCGCCTCAAGGGCGTCGAGATCCCGACCGACAAGAACGGTCAGCTCTGGGTGCACTATGCCCGCCAGGACCCGTCGATCTACGTCTCGGCCGTCGACGTGCTCGACAACACCGTGCCGCCCGGCAAAATCGCCGGCAAGCTGGTGCTGGTCGGCACCTCCGCGGTCGGGCTCAACGACATCAAGACCACGCCGGTGTCCTCGACCATGCCGGGAGTCGAGATCCATGCCCAGGTGCTCGAAAGCATTCTGAGCGCTGCGGTGATCTCCCAGCCGAACTATGCGCTCGGCGTCGAGCTGCTCGCGGCCCTCGTCATCGGGCTTCTCGTCATCATCTTCACGCCGAATCTCGGGCCCGTGCGCCTGGTGCTTGCCGGCGCGATGTTTGCCGCCATTTTGGTCGGGGTGTCCTGGTTCTTCTATGCGCAGTACCGCTACCTGATCGATTTCACTTATCCGCTGCTCTCGACCACGGCGATCTACCTGACGCTGATCTTCGCCAGCTTCGTGCGCGAGCAGCGGCAGCGCGTGCAGATCCGCGGCATGTTCGCGCAATACATGTCGCCGGTGCTGGTCGAGCAGCTGGCGCAGTCGCCGGAAAAGCTGGTGCTCGGCGGCGAAGAGCGCGAGATGACGATCATGTTCTCCGACGTGCGCGGCTTCACCACCATCTCGGAGACCTACAAGCACGATCCGCAGGGCCTGATCGCGCTGATGAACCGCTTCCTGACGCCGCTGACCGACGTGATCATCGATCAGAAGGGCTATATCGACAAGTACATGGGCGACGCCATCATGGCGTTCTGGAACGCGCCGCTTGACGACGCCGAGCATGAGCTCAACGCCTGCGAAGCCGCGATCCAGATGCTCGAGCGGATCGACGCGGTCAACAAGGAGCGCGAGCAGGAAGCCGTTGACGGCGGCCATGTCTACATCCCGCTCAATGTCGGCATCGGCCTCAACACCGGCATCGGCGTGGTCGGCAACATGGGCTCCGACCTGAAGAAGAACTATTCGGTGCTCGGCGACAGCGTCAACCTGGCCTCGCGCCTGGAAGGGCAGTCGAAGGAGTATGGCTTTCCCATCATCGTCGGCTCCAGGACCGCGCTCGCCGCCAAGGACAGGTTCGCGATCCTCGAGCTCGATTTCATCATGGTCAAGGGCAAGACCGAGCCGGAGGTGATCTACGCCATCGCCGGCCGCGCGGACGTGATGAATTCAGGCGCCTTCCAGCGCCTGCGCAACGTCACCATCGAGATGCTCGGCTGCTATCGCAACCGCGACTGGCAGGGCGCACTCGATGCGATCGAGCGTGGACGTCGCAGCGAAGATGCCGACACGCTGGAAAAGCTGTTCAATCTCTACGAAGTGCGCATCAAGGAATTCCAGGTCAATCCGCCGGCCGAGGGCTGGACCGGGGCGTATGCGCTGCTGACGAAGTAAGGCTGCGAGTGTGTGGGCTCCGCCGTTGCCCACACTCCGTCATTGCGAGCGGAGCGAAGCAATCCAGAGTGTCTCCGCGGATGCATTTCTGGATTGCTTCGCTCTGCTCGCAATGACGAGTCTGTTGAGGCGTTTGTAGGCAATAGCTCGCGGCGGTCGTCCCGGCGAAGGCCGCGACGACCGCGTCCATTGAGGCGGGCGCGCAGCCTGCCTCACTCCACCCCGATCGTGGTCAGATCCTGGAACCAGTGCTGCGCCTGCACGAACTGCTTGACCTTGGGCGAGAGCGCGTGCGGGTTGGTATCGTGCACCACCCACACGAGCGCGGCGTCGTCGACGATTAGCGCATGCGCCTGGGCCAGAAGCTCGTCCTGCTTGGTGGCATCGAAGGTCTGCTTGGCCTCGTCGATCAGCGCGTCGACCTTCGGGTTCTTGTAGCTGCCCCAGTTGACGCCGACCGGCGCGATCTGGCCGGAATGGAAGAAGCGGACGATCGCGTAGAGCGGGTCCGAGGTGACATAGGCGATGTTGTTGGCGGTGATGCCGGCGTTGATCTCGTCGGCCGCGCCCTTGCGCCAATGTGTGTAGAGTGTCTCGAGCTCGACCACCTTGAAGTCGATCTCGATGCCGATCTCCTTGAAGCTCTGCTGCAAAAATTCGTTCATCGGCAGCGATAGCATCTGGCCGGTGCCGCCCTGCGCGATGATGAAGGTGGCCTTGAGCGGCTTCGCCTTGGAGTAGCCGGCCTCCTCGACCAGCTTCTTCGCCGCAGCGGGATCGTATTTCAGCTCGAAGCTCGGCTTGCCGAACCAGGGGCTCGATGGATCGACCTGGCCCTTGGCGGGCTTTGCGAGGCCATTCATCAGGCCCACCACCGCCTCGCGGTCGATCGCCAGGTTGAGCGCCTTGCGCAGGCGGATGTCGGTCCAGGGCGAGCCCGGCAGCACGCTGAGGTGATAATTCCAGACATGCGGCGTGACGTTGTCGACGAGCTTGATGCCGGCCGCCTTGAGCTGTGGCACGGCGTCCGGCGCCGGCGTCTCGATCAGATCAACCTGGCCGGCGAGCAGCGCGTTGGTGCGCGTCAACGCTTCCGGCATCGGCACCAGCACCAGCTTGTCGACCTTGGGAATCCGCTTCTTGTTCCAGTAGTCCGGATTCTTGCTGAGCTCGGCGAGCTCGCGCGGCACCAGCTTTGTCAATTTGAACGGGCCGGTGCCGGAGGGCTGGCTCGCGAATTTGTCCCAATCCTTGCCGAGCTTCTCGTATTGCGCCGGGCTCGACACCAGGAACCACAGCATCTGATAGGGAAAGAAGGAATCGACCGTCTTGGTAGTGATCTCCACCGTGGAGTCGTCGATCTTGGCGTAGCTCGCGACCGAGGGCAGGCGGGTCTTCACCTGTGCGCTCTGCCGCTTGTCGAATTGCGGCGCCTTGTCGTTGAGCACCTTGTCCAGATTCCAGATCACCGCGTCGGCGTTGAACTCGCTGCCGTCGTGAAACTTCACATCCTTGCGCAACGTGAAGCGCCACTTCTTCTTGTCGGTCTCGTCGACCCTCCATTCGGTGGCGAGGCCCGGCACCAGCTTGCCGGGCCGCTCGGCGACGTCCATCTCCCAGGCGACCAGGGGATCGTAGATCGTGTAGGCCGTGAACTGGTAGGCGCCGGCGCCCCGATCAGGCTGGCCGGTCGTCAGCGGTATGTCCGCCATCGAGATGCCATAGCGCACCACCGTCTCGGCGCCCCCCGGGATTGCGGATAACGCCAGCGCAAGCACGGCGAGACAGGTCGACAGTCGGATACGCATGGTCCAGAGCCCCCGGAAAGAGTTCAAGCGAGAATTCGGGACCAAACTTGCAATCTTGATGCCAGAATAGGCAGCAGGGTGCCTTCGCCGACCTCTCATCACAAGGACTTGTCGTCGCAGGGGCAATTTGAAGAATAAGTTTCCCCATTGGCATAGCCATTGCATACGCTTGCATCAAATTTAGTCATTGAAAGCCGGAAGAGGACTGAGACGATGCTGATCAAGAAAAACAACACCCGCGCGGCGCTGATCGCGTTGCTGGCGCTCGGCAGCGCGGCCGCATGGCCGCGCGTGGCCAGCGCCGAAACCGTGCTGCGCGTCGGCATGACCGCTGCCGATATTCCGCGCACGCTGGGCCAGCCCGACCAGGGTTTTGAGGGCAACCGCTTCACCGGCCTCACCATGTATGACGCGCTGACAGGATGGGACCTGTCCTCGGCCGACAAGGCCAGCGTGGTGATTCCCGGCCTTGCGACCGACTGGAAGGTCGACGATGCCGACAAGACCAAATGGACCTTCAAGCTGCGCCCCGGCGTCACCTTCCATGACGGCTCGCCGTTCAACGCCGATGCCGTGGTGTGGAACGTCGAGAAGGTGCTGAAGCAGGACGCGCCGCAGTTCGACGCCAGCCAGGTCGGCGTCACGGCCTCGCGCATGCCGACGCTCGCCTCCGCCAGGAAGATCGACGACATGACGGTCGAGCTCACCACCAAGGAGCCCGACAGCTTCCTTCCCATCAACCTCACCAATCTCTTCATGGCGAGCCCGGCGAAGTGGCAGCACTTCTATGACAAGGCGGAAGGTGCCGACGCCAAAGCGAAGTCGCAGGCGGCCTGGACCGCGTTCGCCAAGGACGCCGCCGGCACCGGCCCGTGGAAGATGGCGGCCTTCACCCCGCGCGAGCGGCTCGAGCTGGTCAAGAACGCCAGCTATTGGGACAAGGCGCGCGTGCCCAAGGTCGACAAGATGGTGCTGCTGCCGATGCCAGAGGCGAATGCGCGCACCGCAGCGCTGCTCTCCGGCCAGGTCGATTGGGTCGAGGCGCCGGCGCCGGACGCGCTGCCCGAGCTCAAGCAGCGCGGCTTCAAGCTTTACGCCAACGAGCAGCCGCATGTCTGGCCCTGGCAATTCTCGCGCGTCGAAGGTTCGCCCTGGAACGACATCCGCGTGCGCAAGGCCGCAAACCTCTGTGTCGACCGCGAAGGCCTCAAGGACGGCTTGCTTGCAGGGCTGATGGTGCCGGCAACCGGCACGTTCGAGCCCGGCCATCCCTGGCGCGGCAAGCCGACCTTCGAGATCAAGTATGACAAGGCAGCTGCGCAAAAGCTGATGCAGGAGGCCGGCTTTGGTCCGAACAAGAAGCTGACGGTCAAGACCCAGACCTCGGCGTCCGGATCGGGCCAGATGCAGCCGCTGCCGATGAACGAATATCTGCAGCAGGCGTTGGCCGAGTGCTATTTCGACGTGCAGCTCGACGTCATCGAATGGAATACGCTGTTCACCAATTGGCGCCGCGGCGTCAAGGACGCCTCTGCCAACGGCGCGAACGCGACCAACGTTACCTATGCGGCGATGGACCCGTTCTTCGCGCTGGTGCGCTTCCTGCAATCGGGCATGGCGCCGCCGGTCTCGAACAATTGGGGCTTCATCAACAACCCCAAGTTCGACGATCTCGTGAAGAAGGCGCGGCAGACGTTTGATCCAGCCGCACGCGATGCCGCGCTCGCCGAACTGCACGCGGCCTCCGTCGACGACGCAGCCTTCCTCTACGTCGCCCACGACGTCGGCCCCCGCGCCATCAGCCCGAAGGTGACTGGCGTGGTGCAGCCGAAGAGCTGGTTCATCGACTTCTCGCTGGTGTCGATGCAGTAGACTATCGGCTTGCTCAGTGCACCCTCTCCCCCTGTGGGAGAGGGTGGCTTCGCGAAAGCGAAGCCGGGTGAGGGGTATCTCTCCGCGGATGCAGACCCTTCCATTGGTATAATTTCGCCCGCGGAGACGACCCCTCATCCGGCGCTTCGCGCCACCTTCTCCCACAAGGGGAGAAGGAAGAAAGAACGGCAAGTGCTCGCCTATATCGCCAGACGCATCGTCTACGTCATTCCGATCGTCATCAGCGTCGCGCTGGTGTGCTTTCTGCTCGTGCACATCACGCCGGGCGATCCGCTGGTTGCCGTGCTGCCGGCCGATGCGTCGCAGGAGCTCGCGGCGCAGCTGCGCGCCGCCTACGGTTTCGACCGGCCGCTGCCGGTGCAGTTCGGGCTTTGGCTGCTCCGTGCACTTCATGGCGATCTCGGCAATTCCATCGCGACCGGACGCCCCGTGCTCGCCGAAGTCATGCGCGCGGTCAGCAACACCGTCACACTCGCCATCGCTGCCGCCATCATCGGCTTCACGATGGGCATCCTGCTCGGCCTGATCGCCGGCTATTTCCGCGAGACCTGGATCGACAAGCTCGCGACCTCGTTTGCCATCGCCGGCGTCTCGGTGCCGCATTACTGGCTCGGCATGGTGCTCGTCATCATCTTCTCGGTCGAACTGAACTGGCTGCCCGCGGTCGGCGCCGGTCCCGGCGGCTCCGGTGCCTGGGCCTGGGACTGGGCGCATCTGCGCTATCTCGTGCTGCCGGCGATTACGACGTCGGTGATCCCGATGGGCATCGTCACACGCACGGTGCGCGCGCTCACCGGCGATATTCTCTCGCAGGATTTTGTCGAGGCGCTGCGCGCCAAGGGCCTGCATGAGACGGGTGTGTTCCGCCACGTCATCAAGAACGCCGCGCCGACTGCGCTCGCGGTAATGGGGCTTCAGTTGGGGTACATGCTCGGCGGCTCGATCCTGATCGAGACGGTGTTCTCCTGGCCGGGCTCGGGCTTCCTGCTCAATTCGGCGATCTTCCAGCGCGACCTGCCGCTGTTGCAGGGCACGATCCTGGTGTTGGCGCTGTTCTTCGTCTTTCTCAATCTGCTGGTCGACATCGCGCAAGCCGCGATCGACCCGCGCATCAAGCGGGGTTAGCGGGATGAGATCGAGCCCGGCTGCCGCCGCGCAAACGGTGCGCTCCCTCCCCACCTGCGGGGGAGGGTTGGGGAGAGGGTGTCGCCACAAGCGAGAACCCCTGCGTGGAGAAAGCCCTCACCCGGCGCTTCGCGCCGACCTCTCCCGCAAAGCGGGAGAGGTGCACCGCGTCCTGAGCCTGCTCCAATTCAATCAAAATCCATCCGGCTTTAGGCGATGACCGAGCTTCCACTTCAAGCCATCAGCGATGCCGCGCTCCAGGCTGCGCCCGCGACCAAGGCGCGTGGCTATTGGGCGACCGTCGGCCGCCGCATCGCCCGCGACAAGGTCAGCATGGCCTGCGCGTTCGTGCTGCTCTTGATTTTCGTCTCCGCGATCCTCGCGCCCTGGCTCGGGCTGGAAGATCCCTACAAGGGCTCGATGATCCGCCGTCTGCGCCACATCGGCACGATCGGCTATCCGCTCGGCACCGACGAGCTCGGCCGCGACATGCTGGCGCGGCTGATCTATGGCGGGCGGCTGTCGCTCCTCATCGGCATCTTGCCGGTCATCCTCGCGTTCTGCATCGGCACCTCACTCGGCCTCGTCGCCGGCTATGTCGGCGGCAAGCTCAACACCGCGATTATGCGCACCATCGACGTGTTCTACGCCTTCCCCTCCGTGCTGCTCGCCATCGCCATCTCCGGCGCGCTAGGCGCCGGCATCCTCAATTCCATCGTGTCGCTGACCGTCGTGTTCGTGCCGCAGATCACCCGTGTCGCCGAAAGCGTCACCACCGGGGTTCGCAACATGGATTTCGTCGAGGCCGCGCGCGCTTCTGGCGCCTCGCCCTTCACCATCATGCGCGTGCATATCCTCGGCAATGTGCTCGGTTCGATCTTCGTCTACGCAACCAGCCTGATCTCGGTGTCGATGATCCTCGCCGCCGGGCTCTCTTTCCTCGGCCTCGGCACCAAGCCGCCGGAGCCGGAATGGGGCCTGATGCTGAACACGCTGCGCACGGCGATCTACGTCAATCCCTGGGTTGCGGCATTGCCGGGCGCGATGATCTTCGCGGTCTCGATCTGCTTCAACCTGCTCTCGGACGGCCTGCGCAGTGCCATGGACATCAGGAACTAAGAGATGATGAGAGACGTTGCGGCATGGGCGGTGCACACCTCTCCCGAAGGGAGAGGTCGGATCGCATCGCAAGATGCGATCCGGGTGAGGGGTGACGCTCCACTGAGGGTGCCGCGCCCCCTCACTCGCGCCTTTGGCGCGACCTCTCCCCGATGGGGAGAGGTGAAGGACAGCGGCCATGACAACTGAACCAATCGCCATGCTGGAGCCAGTCGAGGACCGTGGCGGCGTTGCGCAGCCGCTGCTTCAGGTCAACGGCCTGACCAAGCACTTTCCGGTGCGCGGCGGGCTGTTTGCCGCAAAACGCACTGTACGCGCCGTCGACGATGTCTCGTTCTCCGTTGCCAAGGGCGAGACCGTCGGCATCGTCGGCGAGTCCGGCTGCGGCAAGTCGACCACCGCGCGGCTTCTGATGCACCTGATGCCGCGCGACACCGGCGACATCATCTATGACGGCATGAGCGTCGGCCAGTCCTTGTCGCTGCGCGAATTGCGCCGCGGCATGCAGATGGTGTTTCAGGATTCCTACGCCTCGCTTAATCCGCGCCTCACCATCGAGGAATCGATCGCGTTCGGCCCGAAGGTCCACGGCATGGCCGATGGTGCCGCGCGCGCGCTGGCGCGCGAGCTGCTCGGCAAGGTGGGCTTGGTGCCTGCAAACTTCGCCAACCGCTACCCGCACGAGATTTCCGGCGGGCAGCGCCAGCGCGTCAACATCGCGCGTGCGCTGGCGCTGTCGCCGCGGCTGGTGATCCTCGACGAGGCGGTCTCCGCGCTCGACAAATCGGTCGAGGCGCAGGTGCTCAATTTGCTCGCTGATCTCAAGCGCGAGTTCGGCCTGACTTATCTCTTCATCAGCCACGACCTCAATGTCGTGCGCTACATCTCGGACCGCGTGCTGGTGATGTATCTCGGCGAGGTCGTCGAGCTCGGCCCGGTCGACCAGGTCTGGGACCAGCCGGCGCATCCCTACACACGAGCGCTGCTGGCCGCGATGCCATCCTCCGATCCGGACCGGCGCACCGAGACGCCGCCGATCACGGGCGATCCGCCCAATCCGATCGATCCGCCGCCGGGTTGCCGCTTCCACACCCGTTGCCCGTTTGCGGAGCCGCTCTGCGCAAATGCCACGCCAAAACTCACCGCGCTCGATACAATGGGCCACGAGGCCGCGTGCTACATGGCGATCCCAGGTTCAGGCCACAGCCGCGCGCCAAGAGGGGAAACCGCATGACGAGACCGACGACAAAAGAGATCAAGGCGACGGCGCAGGTCGCCGGTGTTCCCGTCGACGACGAGATCGCGACGCGCATCTCCAATTCCATCGGGCCCGCTTTCGAGGGCTTTGCGGCCATCGCCGGCACGCTGCCGTTCGACCTCGAGCCGGCTTCTTACGTGCTCGCGCAGGCCGAGAAGGTGTCGAAATGAGCACCGAACCCGCCTTGATGACGCTCACCGAGGTCGCGCGTGCGATCGCGATGAAGCAGGTGTCCTCGCACGAGGTGACGCGCGCGCTGCTGCACCGCATCGCGCAATGGCAGCCGCATCTCAACGCCTTCATGTCGATCGAATCCGAGGCCGCGCTGAAGGCGGCCGATGCCGCCGACGCCGAGCTCGCCAAAGGCGAGGTGCGCGGTCCGCTGCACGGCGTGCCGCTCGCGCACAAGGACATGTATTACGACGCCGGAAAAATCGCGACCTGCGGCTCGCTGATCCGCCGCGATTTCGTGGCGACGACAACCTCAACGGCCTTGCAGCGCTTGAAGGACGCCGGTCAGATCCGGCTCGGCACGTTGCATCTGGCCGAATTCGCCTATGGCCCGACCGGCCACAACGCCCATTATGGCCCGGTGCGCAATCCCTGGAATGTCGCGCACATCACCGGCGGCTCGTCGTCTGGCTCCGGCTCGTCGGTCGCGGCGCGACTGACCTATGCGGCGCTCGGCTCGGATACCGGTGGCTCGATCCGCATGCCCGCGCATTTCTGCGGCGTCACGGGACTGAAGACCACCTGGAGCCGTGTCAGCCGCGCCGGCGCGATGCCGCTGTCGCAGTCGCTCGATACTGTCGGCCCGCTCGCTCGCTCCGCCGAAGATTGCGCGCTGCTGTTGGCATTGATGGCCGGTCCTGATCTGGAGGACTCCACCGCGAGCCATGCGCCGCTGTCGGACTATGTCGGCGCGACCAAGGGATCGCTGAAGGGCCTGAAGATTGGCGTGCCTGCGTCCTTCTATGTCGACGATCTCGATGCCGAGGTCGCGCGCGTGCTGGATGAGACCATCGCCGTGCTCAAGCGCGAAGGCGCCGACATCGTCACGGTCGAATTGCCGGACCAGCGGCAATTGTCGTCGGCGAGCCAGCTCGTGCTCGCGGCCGAAGCCGCCGCCTTCCACAAGCGCTGGATGATCGAACGCCCGCAGGATTATAGCCCGCAGGTCCTGATGCGGCTTCAGAACGGCCTCGCCGTTCCCGCCATCACCTATCTTGAGGCGATGCGCTGGCGCGGGCCGGCGCTTGCCGCGCACAATGCGGCCACGGCCGGCGTCGATGCGGTGATCGCTCCGGCTTCTCCGGTGTCGGCGCCGACGATCGAGGAAAGCGATGTCGGCGGCGGGCCGAACGCGCCGGCGGTGTTGCAGCGGCTGACGCTGTTCACCCGTCCCGTCAACTATCTCGGCCTGCCGTCGCTCACTGTGCCGTCCGGTTTCACCAGGAGCGGCCTGCCGATCGGCATGCAGCTGATCGGCCGTTCCTTCGACGAGGCGACCTTGCTCACCATCGGCGCCGCGTTCCAGCGCGCCACCGATTATCACGACCGGATACCAAAACTGCCGTCATGACAAAGCTCGTCGACATCTCAGGCCTCAACATCCGCTTCACCGGCGAGCGCACGGTCTACGCCGTGAACGATCTCAGTCTTTCCCTCGGCGATGGCGAGGTGCTGGGCCTGCTCGGCGAATCCGGTTCGGGCAAGAGCGTGACGCTGCGCGCGCTGATGCGGCTGCTGCCGAAGAAGCGCACGCAGATCTCGGGCCGCGTCAATGTGCTGGGCCGCGACGTGATCGCCATGAATGACGAGGAGCTCTCGTCCTTCCGCGGCCAGACGGTGTCGATGATCTTTCAGGAGCCCGCACTCGCGCTCGATCCGGTCTACACCATCGGCGCGCAGATCGCCGAAAGCGTGGTGCGCCACGAAGGCAAGAGTTTTGCGGAGGCGCGCGCGAGAGCGCTGGAGATGCTCGAGGTGGTGCGCATTCCGTCCGCGAGGCGACGGCTCGATGCCTATCCGCACGAGATGTCAGGCGGCATGCGCCAGCGCGCGATGATCGCGCTTGCGCTTGCCTGCCGGCCAAAGATCCTGCTCGCGGACGAACCGACCACCGCGCTGGACGCCACCGTGCAGATCCAGATCCTCTTGCTCTTGCGCGAATTGCAGCGCGAGTTCGGCATGTCCGTCATCTTCGTCACCCACGACATCGGCGTCGCCATCGAGATCTGCGACCGCGTCGCGGTGATGTATGCCGGGCAGATCGTGGAGCAGGGCAGCTTGCGCGACATCGTCCGTTCGCCGGTGCACCCCTACGCAAAGGGCCTGCTCGCCTCCACCATCAACGGCGCCAAGCGCGGGCAGCGGCTCGAAACCATCCCCGGCACCCCGCCATCACTGGCCGAGAAGCCGCACAACTGCTCCTTCGCCCCGCGCTGCACGGTGGCCCAGCCGCGCTGCCTCGAGCAACTGCCGCCGAACGTGGTGGTCGGGCCGGGACGGGCGGCGCGGTGCGTGAACGCGGAGGCGATGGCGGCCTCGTAATCGGGGAGCATTCAGACCCCATTCATCCCGGTTCCGGTTCCATGGCGCGTTCACGGAGAGGGACCTCACTTATGTACATTTCCAACGAAGGCCTGCTTGTCATCCTGTTCGTCGGCCTGGTGGCCGGCTGGCTGGCCGGCAAGGTGGTGCGCGGAACCGGGTTCGGGATCATCGGCGACATCGCGGTCGGCATCGCAGGCGCGCTGGTCGCGAGCTTTTTGTTTCCGAAACTCGGCATTCACATCGGCACTGGGCTGATTTCCGAGATCGTCTATTCCGCCATCGGCGCGGTCATCCTGCTGCTGGTGGTGCGGCTGGTGCGCGGCGGCGGCCGGTTCTAGCGGCACCCCGGGGTCAGTTGATCCAATTTTCGACCTCTCCTCGCCCGGGGGGAGGTGACATGTCTGCAAGAAAAAGCCGCAAGACTGTGAGAATCCGGATTTGCGTGCGAGGCAGGTCGGGGTAGATGTGGGTCACAGAGGTCCCGGATTATTCGACTGCGTTGGGCGACGAGCGCAAACGCGATATTAATCCGGGTCGATTACCTCTGAATTCGCCTTTGAAATCAGGGGCTTTGGCCCCCACCCGAAAGAGACCAGACTGATGGCAGCCGTTCCCGGCCTCCGCCGTTCAGAGCTCGGTGACGCGCTGCGCGCCTGTCGTGCGGCGTTCGTCGGCGTCGGCTTGATGAGCTGCATGATCAACCTGCTTTACCTCACCGGGTCGATCTTCATGCTGGAGGTCTATGACCGCGTGCTGCCGAGCCGCAGCATCCCGACGCTGGTCGGCCTGATCGTTTTGGCCAGCGGCCTTTACATGGCGCAGGGCGTGCTCGACATGATCCGCAACCGCATCCTGGGACGGGTCGGAACCACGCTCGATGAAGCCCTGAACAGGCGCGTATTCGACACCATCGTGCGTCTGCCGCTGCTGGTCGGCAGCCGCAATGAAGGTCTTCAACCGCTGCGCGACCTCGACAATGTCCGCTCCTTCCTCGGCGGCATGGGACCGAGCGCGTTCTTCGATCTGCCGTGGCTGCCGCTCTATCTCGCCATCTGCTTCGCTTTCCACGTCATGATCGGCGTCACTGCGCTGATCGGCGCCATCATCCTGGTCGGACTGACCCTGGTCACCGAATTCATGTCCCGCCAGCCGGCGCGCGAGGCAATGGGGCTCGCTGCGCAGCGCAACGACATTGCCCAATCCAGCCGCCGCAACGCCGAAGTATTGGTGTCGATGGGCATGGCCGGGCGGCTGAACCAGCGTTGGAGCGAAGCCAACGAAAAATATCTCGCCGGCAATCAGCGCGCCAGCGACGTCGCCGGCGGTCTTGGCGCGGTCGCCAAAGTGCTGCGCATGATGCTGCAATCGGCCGTGCTCGCGGTCGGCGCCTATCTCGTCATCCACCAGGAGGCGACCGCTGGCATCATCATCGCGGGCTCGATCCTCTCGGCGCGTGCACTGGCGCCGGTCGATCTGGCGATCGCGCATTGGAAATCCTTCGTCGCGGCGCGCCAGAGCTGGCAGCGCCTCAGCCGTCTTCTGGAGCAGATGCCGGCGCAGGGGGTGCCGACCCAGTTGCAGGCGCCCACCAGCCGCCTTTCGGTCGAAGGCGTCGCCATGGTGCCGCCCGGCGATCAGCGTCTCATCGTCCAGGACGTCACCTTTGCGCTTGATGCCGGCAACGGCCTCGGCGTGATCGGGCCGAGCGGCTCCGGCAAGTCGTCGCTGATCCGCGCACTCGTCGGCGTCTGGCAGCCGGTGCGTGGCAAGGTGAGGCTCGACGGTGCGGCGCTCGACCAATGGTCGTCCGACATGCTCGGCCGTCATATCGGCTACCTGCCGCAGGACGTCGAATTGTTCGGCGGCACCATCGCGCAGAACATCAGCCGCTTCGATCCCGAAGCCAGCTCCGATGGCATCATCGCCGCGGCCAAGGAGGCCGGCGTGCACGAAATGATCATCAAGATGCGCGAGGGCTACAATACGCAGGTCGGCGAGCAGGGCGCCTCACTCTCCGCGGGCCAGGCGCAGCGCGTGGCGCTGGCGCGCGCGCTTTACGGCAATCCATTCCTGATCGTGCTCGACGAGCCCAACTCCAACCTCGACACCGAAGGCGACGAGGCGCTGACACGCGCCATCCGCTCTTCACGTGAGCGCGGCGCCATCGTCGTCGTGGTGGCGCACCGGCCGATCGGCGTCGAGGCGGTCGACCAGATCCTGGTGCTGCGCGACGGCCGCATGCAGGCCTTCGGGCCAAAGGAGCAGATCCTCGCCCAGGTGCTCCAGCCGCGCGTGACGCCGCCGGCGCCGATCAAGATCGTCAGCGAAGGCGGAGTGGCCAAACCATGAGCACGATGGCGATTGGCGGCGGCAAGCCCGCCGCGAAAAGAAGCGTCCGAGAGTCGATCCGGTTTCACCTGATCCTCGGCCTCGCGATCGTGCTCGTCCTGGCCGTCGGTCTGGGCGGCTGGTCCTCCACCGTACTGATCTCCGGCGCACTGATCGCGCCGGGTCAGATCGTGGTCGAATCCAACGTCAAGAAGGTGCAGCATCCGACCGGCGGCGTGGTCGGCGAATTGCGCGCCCGCGACGGCGATTTGGTCAAGGCCGGCGACATCGTGGTGCGGCTCGACGACACCGTCACCAAGGCCAACCTGGCCATCGTCACCAAGAATCTCGACGCGGCGCAGGTGCGCGCGGCGCGACTCCAGGCCGAGCAGCGCGGGATCGACAAGATCGATTTCCCGCAATCGCTGCTTGACCGCAGCAACGATCCCGACGTCAAGACGCTGCTCTCCGCCGAAACCAAGCTGTTCGACGTCCGCGTCAATGGCCGCGCGGGCCAGAAGGCGCAGCTTCGCGAGCGCATCCAGCAGCTCAACGAGGAGATCGAGGGTCTCTCCGCGCAGGAGCGGGCCAAGGACAAGGAAATCTCGCTGGTGCAGCAGGAGCTCATCGGCGTGCGCGATCTCTATGAGAAGCACCTGGTGCAGATATCGCGCCTGACCACGCTCGAGCGCGATAGCGCCCGCCTCAACGGCGAGCGCGCGCAGTACATCGCCTCGCGGGCGCAGGCCAAGGGCAAGATCACCGAGACCGAGCTCCAGATCATCCAGGTCGACAAGGACATGGTCAGCGAGGTCTCCAAGGACCTGCGCGAGACCAACGACAAGATCGGCGAATTGATCGAGCGCAAGGTCGCCGCCGAGGATCAGCTCCGCCGCGTCGACATCCGCGCGCCGCAGGACGGCATGGTGCTGCAATCGACCGTTCATACCGTCGGCGGCGTCGTTACCGCCGGCGACGCCCTCATGCTGATCGTACCGCAGACCGACGACCTCCAGGTCGAGGCCAAGGTCAATCCGGTCGATATCGACAAGCTCCAGATCGGCCAGAAGACGCTGCTGCGCCTCTCCGCCTTCAACCAGCGCACCACGCCCGAGCTTAGCGGTGTCGTCAGCCGTGTCTCGCCCGACGTCACCACCGATCAGCGCACGGGCCAGAGCTACTACACCATCCGCGTCTCGATGCCGGCGGAAGAGGTTGCCCGCCTCGGCGACGTCAGGATGATCCCCGGCATGCCGGTGGAAGCCTTCGTCCAGACCGGCGACCGCACCATGCTGTCCTATTTGATGAAGCCGCTGCACGACCAGTTCATGCGGGCATTCCGCGAGAAGTGACGCGCGAAAGCGCGTCGTCTCCACCGTCATTGCGAGCGCAGCGAAGCAATCCAGATCTTGTAGGGGGGCAAAGGCGCGAGCGCCGTGCCCACCATCTTTGTGCGACAATCACGATGGTGGGCACGCTTCGCTTTGCCCACCCTACGCTTCCTCGTTCTCTGGTATAGTTCGACCCCACGCAGCCAGCCCAACAACCCGGCGTCGAACAATGCAGTCCATCCAGACCCTACCGCCCATCGCCACCGAAGCCTTCACCGATGTGGCCGCGGCCGTCGCCCGCCTCGAGGAGATCTACGAGCGCAACACCAAATTCCTGCGCGACCGGTTCGAGGCCTATGTCAATGGTGAAGCGATCGCGACGCGCGTGCGGGCCTACTATCCCTTCGTCCGTGTCACGACGGCGACCTATGCGCGGCTGGACTCGCGTCTTTCCTATGGCTTCGTCGCCCGGCCGGGCGTGCATGAAACCAGCGTGACGCGGCCGGACCTGTTCCGGACCTATCTCACCGAGCAGATCGGGTTGTTGATCCAGAACCACGGCGTACCAGTCGAGATCGGCGAATCCGGCGAGCCGATTCCCGTCCACTTCGCCTATCGCCGCGACATCAACATCGAAGCTGCCATCACCACCAGCGAGAACTCGCCCGTCACGCACTCGCTGCGCGACGCGTTCGACGTACCCGATCTCGCCACCATGGACGATGCGATTGCCGACGGCACTTTCGAGCTGCAGCCGGGCGCGCCCGAGCCGCTCGCGCTGTTTCGTGCCGCACGCGTCGACTATTCGTTGCGCCGGCTCTACCATTACACGGGCACCGATCCCGAGCATTTCCAGAATTTCGTGATTTTCACCAATTACCAGTTCTATGTCGATGCTTTCGCGCAGCTCTGCCAGCAGCGGCTTCAGTCGGGCGAGGTCGGTCTCGAAGCCTTCGTCGCACCCGGCAACGTGATCACCTGCAATGGCGGCGCGACGACCGGAGTAGTGCCCGCGCGCGCGCCGCAGATGCCGGCGTTCCATCTGGTCGCGCCCGGCTATCGCGGCATCAGCCTGATCAATATCGGCACTGGTCCGTCAAACGCGCGGAACGTCACCGACCACGTCGCCGTGCTGCGGCCGCATGCCTGGCTGATGCTCGGTCATTGCGCGGGCTTGCGCAATACGCAGCGCCTCGGTGATTACGTGCTGGCGCATGGCTATGTGCGTGAGGACCACGTGCTTGATCGCGAGCTGCCGCTCTGGGTGCCGATCCCGGCGCTTGCGGAGATGCAGGTCGCGCTCGAGGAGGCGGTCGAGGACGTCACCGGGCTGGAGGGTTTCGAGCTCAAGCGTCTGATGCGCACCGGCACCGTCGCCAGCGTCGACAACCGCAACTGGGAGATCAGCGGACCCGAGGTCATTCGCCGCCTGTCGCAATCGCGCGCGGTCGCGCTCGACATGGAATCGGCCGCGATCGCCGCCAACGGCTATCGCTTCCGCGTTCCCTACGGCACGCTCCTTTGCGTCTCCGACAAGCCGCTGCACGGCGAGATCAAGCTCGCAGGCATGGCCAGCGAATTCTACCGCCGCCGTGTCGGCCAGCATCTCGAGATCGGCCTCAAGGCGCTGGAGCGGCTCAAGCAGCAGGAGTCGGAGCGTCTGCATTCGCGAAAGCTCCGCAGTTTCGCCGAGGTGGCGTTTCAGTAGGGTGCGCTCCCGTCGGTTTGCTGCTGACAGGGGCGGAGATTTTCAGCATTGTCGGCGCGGGGCCGACCGGACTGCTTTGGATGCCGTTGACGCGCGACAGGATTATTGGCCATGACCTCGAACGGCTGGCTTTCCGCTTCACCATGCTGGACGGTGGCGACGTCGTGCATTGCCAGATCAGCGATGCCGCAATGGACGAGCTCGCGGGCATGCAGGGCACCGAAGGCAGCGCGCGGCAGGCGCAGTTCCTGTCCTTGCGCGAGACCATCGAGCGTATCGCCTCAGATCTCTACGACGAGGCGCCGCGGTTCAAAGGCTACGTGGTGCGGATTTTCATGAGGCATTTGGGGCGGTAGTGTCGATCGTCGCGGCGGACACAGACTCTTTTCCGTCATCCTGAGGTGCGAGACACGTGGCGCAACGCGCCGCATGGGGAGCACCTCAGATCCTATGGGTGGCGGGTGGTCAGGAGAGGTAGGATTAGATTGCAAACCATCCAGCCTCGGAGGACCAAGATGATCAAGCTCGATCGCACTGAGACACCCGCCGCAGCGGAGCATGCCACGGTTTATCTGGCTTTTGAACTGAGCCAAGCGAAATGGAAGCTCGGCGTGTTGCTGCCGGGATCGCAGAAGCTGAGCCGCTATACGATCGGTGGCGGCGACCTGGCCGCCTTGACGGCCCGGCTTGCCGACATGCGCAAGAAGGCGGCCGCAGATGGCCGGCCGGTACGTG